>NZ_JBFUAZ010000110.1:0-9177 GCF_056406035.1 Polaromonas sp. P1_E1_2
GTCCTGGAACGGCGGAACCGGCATCAGTTGCTCCAATACGGCTTGCGGCAGCTTGTCGGGAAGCATCAGTTTCGGCGGAACCGCCCAGGGCGCGGTCAATGCCGGAAGCTACACGGTGACGGGTTCCGGCCTGTATTCCAATCAGCAGGGCTACGACATCAGTTACGCCAATGGCACGCTGACAGTCAATCCCGCCAGTTTGGCTGTCACAGGCGTGAGCGCAAACAACAAGGTGTATGACGCCGGCACCACCGCCACCCTCAACGGCACGGCCAGCGTCACAGCCATCGCCGGCGACACGGTGAGCATCGCCGGCACCGGCAGCGGTGCTTTCGCCGACAAGAACGTGGGCAACGGCAAGGCCGTGACCGTCACCGGCTACATGCTGAGCGGCGCAGATGCCGCCAACTATGTCGTCGTGCAGCCCACGGGCCTGACCGCGAACATCACGCCGGCCAGCCTTGCCGTTGGCGGTGTGACGATCCAGGACAAGGTGTACAACGCCAGTGACGCCGCCACCATCAACGGCACGGCCAGCGTTGCAGCTTTCGCCGGTGATACGGTGAACGTGGCCGGCACGGGCATCGGCCGGTTTGCCGACAAGAACGTGGGCAACGGCAAGGTGGTTACCGTGACCGGCTACACGCTGGGCGGCGCCGATGCCGGCAACTACACCGTGGTGCAACCCACRGGKYTSACSGCMAACATCACGCCGGCMAGCYTGRCKGTTACGGGYGTRGGSGCMAACAACAAGGTYTACGACACRACSACCACMGCGACGCTGAGCGGGACAGCAGCGGTGACGGCTTTGAGTGGTGATACCGTGACCGTGGGCGGTACCGGCAATGGCGCCTTCACCAACAAGAATGTGGGCAATGGCAAGGCGGTGACTGTGACCGGCTACACGCTGGGCGGTGCCGACGCCGGCAACTACACCGTGGTGCAACCCACGAGCTTGACCGCCAATATCACACCGGCCAGCTTGACTGTCGCGGGTGTAGGCGCAAACAACAAGGTCTACGACACCACCACCACGGCCACGCTCAGCGGAACAGCGGCCGTTACAGCCCTGGGCGGCGATACCGTGACGGTGGGTGGCATCGGCAGCGGCACCTTCGCCAACAAGAATGTGGGCAATGGCAAGGCGGTGACTGTCACCGGCTACACACTGGGTGGAGCAGACGCCGGTAACTACACCGTGGTGCAGCCCACGGCGGTGACCGCCAATATCACGCCGGCGAGCCTGGCGGTGACGGGTGTGAGTGCAAACAACAAGGTCTATGACACCGCCACCACGGCCACGCTGAGTGGAACAGCCGCCGTTACGGCCCTGGGTGGCGATACTGTGACGGTGGGGGGCACCGGCAGCGGTAATTTCGTCAACAAGAATGTTGGCAATGGCAAGACCGTCACCGTCACCGGCTACACACTGGGCGGTGCTGATGCCGGCAACTACACCGTGGTTCAACCCACAGCTGTCACGGCCAACATCACGCCGGCCAGCCTGGCTGTCACGGGTGTAGGCGCAAACAACAAGGTCTACGACACCACCACCACCGCCACACTCAATGGCACGGCGGCCGTCGCGGCCCTGAGCGGTGATGTGGTGACGGTTGGCGGTGGCAGCGGCACCTTTGCCAACAAGAATGTGGGCAACGGCAAGACCGTCACTGTCACCGGTTACACACTGGGCGGTGCCGACGCCGGCAACTACACCGTGGTGCAACCCACGGGATTGACCGCGAACATCACGCCGGCTGGCCTGGCTGTTACCGGCGTAGGCGCGAACAACAAAGTCTACGACACGACCACCGCGGCGACACTCAACGGAACGGCAGCCGTCACGGCCCTGGGCGGTGACGTCGTGGCCGTGGCCGGCACGGGCAGCGGCAGCTTCGCCAACAAGAATGTGGGCAATGGCAAGGCTGTGACTGTTACCGGCTATACGCTGAGCGGTGCGGACGCCGGCAACTACACCGTGGTGCAACCCACGGCGGTGACCGCGAACATCACGCCAGCCAGCCTGGCTGTTACCGGCGTAGGCGCCAACAACAAGGTCTACGACGCAACGACCACCGCGACTCTCAACGGAACGGCGGCTGTTACGGCCCTGGGGGGTGATGTTGTGACGATTGGTGGTGGAAGTGGTGCTTTTGCCAACAAGAATGTGGGCAGCGGCAAGGCCGTGACGGTCACCGGCTACACGCTGGGCGGTGCGGACGCCGGCAACTACACCGTGGTCCAACCCACGGGGCTGACCGCCAACATCACCCCCGCCAGCCTCACGGTCACAGGTGTGAATGCTAACAACAAGGTGTACGACACCACAACTGCAGCCACGCTGAGCGGAACAGCTGCGGTGACGGCCTTGGGTGGCGACACGGTGACGGTAGGCGGCGCCGGCAGCGGCAGCTTCGCCAACAAAAACGTAGGCAATGGCAAGGCCGTGACCGTCACCGGCTACACGCTGGGCGGTGCCGACGCCGGCAAYTACACCGTGGTGCAACCCACCRGCKTGACMGCCAACATCACRCCGGCMAGCYTGRCTGTYASCGGYGTRRGYGCAAACAACAAGGTCTAYGACACSRCCACCACRGCSACGCTGAGCGGAACAGCMGCSGTKACGGCYYTGRGTGGYGATRCCGTGACCGTGGGCGGTACCGGCAGCGGAAATTTCGYCAACAAGAACGTGGGTAACGGCAAGGCCGTCACCGTCACCGGCTACACMCTSGGCGGCGCCGATGCCGGCAACTACACCGTGGTGCARCCMACAGGTGTSACGGCCAACATCACGCCTGCCAGCYTGRCYATTACGGGTGTAGGCGCGAACAACAAGGTCTACGACACCACCACCACCGCCACGCTCAATGGCACCGCAAACGTCGCGGCACTGGGCGGCGACGTGGTGACGGTTGGCGGTGGCAGCGGCACCTTCGCCGACAAGAATGTGGGCAATGGCAAGGCTGTGACGGTCAGCGGCTACACACTGGGTGGAGCTGATGCAGGCAACTACACCGTGGTGCAGCCCACCGGCGTCACGGCCAACATCACGCCGGCCAGCTTGACTGTCACGGGTGTAGGCGCAAACAACAAGGTCTACGACACCACCACCACCGCCACACTCAATGGCACGGCGGCGGTCACAGCTCTGGGCGGCGATACCGTGACGGTGGGCGGCACGGGCAGCGGCAATTTCAACAACAAGAACGTGGGCAACGGCAAGGCCGTCACCGTCGCCGGCTACACTCTGGGCGGCGCCGATGCGAGCAACTACACCGTGGTGCAGCCCACCGGCGTCACAGCCAACATCACGCCGGCGAGCCTGGCTGTTACCGGCGTAGGCGCAAACAACAAGGTCTACGACACGACCACCACCGCCACACTCAATGGCACAGCAAACGTCGCGGCCCTGGGCGGCGATACCGTGACGGTGGGCGGTACCGGCAGCGGCACCTTTGTCAACAAAAACGTGGGCAACGGAAAGGCCGTGACAGTCACGGGCTACACACTGGGCGGCGCCGACGCCGGCAACTACACCGTGGTGCAGCCCACAGCTGTCACGGCCAACATCACGCCAGCCAGCCTGGCAGTCACAGGTGTGGGCGCCAACAACAAGGTGTATGACACCACCACCACGGCTACTCTCAATGGCACCGCAGGTGTTGTTGCCCTGGGCGGTGATGTCGTGACGGTGGGCGGCACCGGTAGCGGAACCTTCGCCAACAAGAATGTAGGCAATGGCAAAGCTGTGACCGTGACCGGCTACACGCTGAGCGGCGCCGACGCCGGCAACTACACCGTGGTGCAGCCCACTGCCGTTACGGCAAACATCACGCCGGCCAGCCTGGCGGTGACCGGTGTAGGGGCAAACAGCAAGGTGTATGACGCGAGTACTGCAGCCACCCTCAATGGCACGGCCGCTGTGGCTGCTTTGGGCGGTGACGTGGTGAGTGTGAGTGGCGGTAGCGGCACTTTTGCTGACAAGAATGTGGGCAATGGCAAGGTCGTGACCGTGGCCGGCTACACCTTGGGCGGAGCCGACGCCGGCAACTACACCGTGGTGCAACCTGCCGGTGTTACGGCAAACATCACACCAGCCAGCCTGGCCGTCACGGGCGTCGGGGCAAACAACAAGGTCTACGACACCACCACCAACGCCACGCTTAACGGAACGGCGGGGGTCACAGCCCTGGGCGGTGACGTGGTGACTGTGGGTGGTACCGGCAATGGCGCTTTCGTCAACAAAAACGCGGGCAACGGCAAAGTCGTGACGGTGACCGGCTATACGCTGGGCGGGGCCGACGCCGGCAACTACACCGTGGTGCAACCTACAGGTGTCACGGCAAACATCACACCGGCCAGCCTGGCTGTCACCGGTGTAAATGCGCAGAACAAGGTTTTTGACGGTACGACTGCGGCCACCTTGGGTGGTACCGCCGCCGTGGCGGCCCTGGTCGGTGACGTGGTTAGCGTCAGCGGCGGCAGCGGTGCTTTTGCCAACGCGAATGTGGGTAACGCAAAGCCCGTGACCGTGACAGGCTATACCCTGGGCGGGGTTGACGCGGCCAACTACACGGTGGTGCAACCGACCGGGCTGACGGCATCCATCACTCCCTTGCCTGTCACAGCTGTGCCCGCACGGGCGGGAACGCTTGGGCGGGGGGGCGCCGATGATGGTGCCGACGCCGCCATGCAACAGGCCGTGGATGGGACACGCTCCAAATCCGGCCTGATCGAGGTATCGCCCATCCTTCGGGTAACTCGCAGCGCAAGCGCCGATGCCTCCGGTGGAGACGAACTGGTGGTTTCCGGTGGGGCCGTCGAGGTGCTGCAGGATGTGGTTGCCACAGTAAGAAAAGATCCGCGCCTGCATATCGTTGACGGCGGCGTGCAGCTGCAAAACGGTGTGCTGGCCGCTCAAAAATAAATACGGCTACCCCACAAAAGTTTCCCCATGAAATGCAACGTATCCGGTAAGCACGCTGTGCTGCTGTTGGCAGCCGCGCCCCTGTTCGCGGTCCAGGCGGCTGATCCGCTGCCGGTTGATATCGGCACCATCCTCCGGCAGGTCCAGCCGTCCCAGCAAGCCGTCCCATCGCCCCGCGGAGAAAGGCCGCCCCTCAGCAATGAGGGGAATATCCCGCCGCCACCTGTGCGTCCCGCCGTGACGGTGGATGTCAAATCGATCAACATCATCGGCAACACCCTGTTTGAGACAGCCACGCTGCATGCACTGGTGGCCGATGCTGAAGGCAAAAGCCTGACGCTTGACCAGCTCGACGAAATGGCGGGGCGCATAGGCCAGTATTACCACAGCAGGGGCCAGACCTTTGCCCGGGCCGTGGTGCCTGCGCAGGTGATCCAGTCGGGCGTTGTTCGCTTTCTGGTGGTCGAGGCGCGCTACGGCAAGGTCGGCGTCAACAACCAGACGCGCGTGAACGACCTGCTGCTGCAGGCGACGGTAGCGCCGCTGCAAAACGGGCAGCCAGTCGACCAGGCCCTGCTGGACAAGTCCCTGCTGTTGCTGTCGGACATACCCGGCGTGGTGGTGCAGGCAACCTTAAGACCCGGCGACGGGATGGGCACCTCCGATCTGAGTATCGATACCACGCCCGGCCCGGCGGTTTCAGGAAGCCTGGTTGTGGACGACTACGGCAACAGCTATACAGGAAGAGCCCGCCTGGGCGGTACGGTGTACGTCAACAACCCTTTGAAGCATGGCGATGTCCTGAGCCTGAGCGGCCTGAATTCCGGGAAGGGGCTGAGCTACGGACGGGTGGGCTACGAATCATTGTTGAACGGCCAGGGCACCCGCGCAGGAGCCGCCTATTCCTTGCTGGATTACAAAATTGGCGGGTCTCTTGAGATACTTGGCGCGCAKGGTTCCGCCGAGACCGGCAGCCTCTGGGGCAAGCATCCGCTGGTGCGAAGCCAGACGGTCAACCTCTATGGACAGATTCAATACGACACGGTGCAGTTGCGCGAGCGTGTAGACGTGGCGGGAATAAAAACAGACCRGCATCTCGACTCCTGGACGTCGAGCCTGACCGGGGACTGGCGGGACACCTTGCTGTCCGGCGGCATCAATACCTGGAGCCTGGGATGGACCCGGGGCAGGGTGGTTTTTGACGCTACAGAGGCGCAGCTGGACGATGCGGCCAGCGCACGAACGCAGGGCTGGTTTTCAAAGGCCAATCTGGGCTTCTCCCGCTTGCAGCGCCTCGGGCAAAACAGCACGCTGCATTTTTCATGGGCAGGCCAGTGGGCAAACACCAACCTCGATTCGTCACAAAAAATGTCCGTGGGCGGGCCCTATTCGGTGCGTGCCTACGATGTGGGTGCGTTGTCGGGTGATACGGGTTACCGCACAAGCGTCGAGCTGCGCTACGACCTGGGGCAGGTTGTCGGCGGCAAGCTCCAGGCGGTGGCGTTCTGGGACGGTGCCTACCTGAAAGTCAATCAACGACCCTGGGTGACAGGTGCCAACAGCGCAACGCTCAGCGGAGCGGGGGTTGGCCTTGACTGGACCGGGCTCAACCAGTGGCGGGCCCGTGCCTACCTGGCCTCGCCCCTGGGGTCGACACCCGAGCTGGTCAGGACGACAGATTCAACGCGTATGTGGACCGAGGTCGCCTACCGGTTTTGAAGGCTGCGCTGCTCGTGCCCATTCCTGGCTTGTCGTGCGGGGCTGTCAAATCGCGTAGCCCTGTAGTGCTATTAAATCAATAGCTGCTTGCGCTTTACCTGTATGGGCTACAACCTATTTTGTTGTAAAA
Source organism: Polaromonas sp. P1_E1_2 (assembly GCF_056406035.1). Lineage (NCBI taxonomy): Bacteria > Pseudomonadati > Pseudomonadota > Betaproteobacteria > Burkholderiales > Comamonadaceae > Polaromonas > Polaromonas sp. P1_E1_2. Next base: position 6,777 of record NZ_JBFUAZ010000110.1, read on the forward strand.
ATCAGATGCCCGCAGGCTTCTTGAGCGTCAGCATCCTGTCCTGGGCCTTGAGCACAATGGTTTTGACTTCTGCACCCTGCAGCACCGTCAGCCTGACTTCCGCGTCGGGTGCGGGCCGGTCCCACAGCTTTTTATAAAAAGCTTCGAGCGTGGCCACCTTGGCGTCGTCTACTGCCAGCACCACGTTGCCCGCCTCCAGCCCGGCCAGGTCCGCAGGGCTCTCCTTGCTGACCCGCAGGATCTGTATGCGCCCGCCCTGGTCATTGGAGGTGATGCCGAGCCATGGCCTGCGGCTTTTCATGCTGGCGCCTGAACGCTGCAGCTCCGCGAGGATGGGACGCAGCAAATCCACCGGCACAAACATATTGCCCGGCAGGCGGCGGTTTTCGCCTGTGGCATCGGACACCAGCAGCGAGCCTATGCCCATCAACTCACCTTTCTGGTTGAAGAGCGGGGCGCCGCTGTGGTTGCCGCCACTGGCCATGATAGGTGGGCTGGTGAACAGCGCCGATTCGATGTGGTATTCCCAGCTGCCGGAGAACGCGCGCCGGCTGACCAGCCGGGTCATGCTCACGTCGCCGTCCTCATCAGCCTGCGGGCCGGTGACGGCCATCAGCGGTTCGCCGGGCTGCAGGTCTTTACCGTTGCCCAGCGCTGCCACGCCCACACCGCGCAGTGGCAGCAAGGGGCGCAACAGCCCGAAGCCGGTAGCCAGGTCATAGGCAACGGCGCGCGCCGGCAAGGTGCGGTTGTCTTGCGTCACGATCTCGATGTGTTCGGCTTCCAGCATCAGGTAGCCGATGGTGAGGATGAGCCCGTCCTGGTTGATTTGCACACCTGAGCCGGCGCGGCGCAGGCCCAGCGTTTCGGCCGAGCGTGCATCTTCCATCGCCGTGACCTTGACGCCKACCACCGCCGTTGTAGCGCGGGTTAGTGCGTCCATCATGGCCTGCGCCGCCGGGGGCTGCACAGTGGCCGCGTGCGCGGTGCTGGCAAGCCAGGGTGTGCCGGACAGCAATAAGCTTGAAAGGAGGATGTAGAGCCGCTGACGCAAGGTGCACATGACAGACTCCTGAACGGCAGGAACAATCCCAACCACAGCTCAAGAATGCACGTTAATAAATGGCGTTACAAGCGGTAAGGTCAAAAGAATCTTGAGAAGCGTGTAACAAACAATCAGCTCATTCATTGCCCCAACCCGCCAAGTCTCATTTGTTGACCTCAGCAGGCTCCCCAAAAGGAGGGGAAAAGGGGAAGGGGTTGTGAAAAATTTCTAGTCAGCGAAGTAGCACCGCACAAGGTTCAAAAGCAATATCTATTTCCAGTGCTTTGGAAATGTCTAAGTAATTAGTACCTAAATCGATATGGAAAATAAGGTAACTGCTGCCGCAAATTCTGTAGATTGCGATACAGTTCGGAACAAATAACAGGGGGAGGCCCCGCTACAGGCGCCTTGGGACATGACAAACAACAAAGCTTATCGAATGCGTCAGGATGACCGCGCGGACTTGCATCCCTTTGCATGTGTGGCGACAACAAACTATGGATGCGGGAGCACACAGCAGAATGCACGCTGACCTGGCTTTGAAAATGATGTCGGACCTATTCTGGATGGGATTCCTGGTGTGCCTGCCCGTTCTTGGCTTGACCATGCTCACAGGTTTGCTGATCAGCATTGTTCAAGTGGTTACGCAGGTGCAGGAGATGTCCCTGACCTTTGTACCCAAGCTGATGACGGCTGGCATTGCGCTTGTCGTGTTTGGCCCCTGGATGTTGCGCAAGCTCAGTGCTTACTTTACTCAGCTGTGGGCAGGTATTCCTGCCATGTTTTAGCCCAGGTCGCCACGCGTGATTGCTGAACTTGGAGCCGGATGGTCTTGGGTTTCCCAGAAATGGGCATTGCCACCTTTGGAGGCGGTGATCCTGCTTTCGATACGGGTTGCCGGTGTTTTTATCCTGACGCCAGTTTTCTATGCCATGCCCATACCGACGACGGTGCGGGTGTTGATGCTGCTGTCGCTGTCGTTCATCATTGCGCTGGGGTTTACACCGGTCGGAAGCGGCCATATCGCCAATCATGCGACGCTGTTTACGTCCGCACTGGCGGAGCTCGCGCTGGGCGCGACGCTCGGGCTCGGTGTGCTGCTGGCGTTTGCGGCCTTTGATGTCGCCGGGCGGATTCTTGACATCCAGATCGGGTTCGGCATCGCGCAAGTGTTCGATCCCGTCACTCGGCGGCAGGTGCCGATCCTGACCTCCGCCTTCAACACATTTGCCGTGCTGCTGTTCTTCCTGCTGGCCGGCCATCATGCTTTGCTGCGAGGCATCGCATTCAGCGTTGAGCGGTTTCCCGTGGCAGCGCAGTGGTCGGCTGCCTACGGCCTGGTCGCGATGCTCAAAC
>NZ_JBFUAZ010000111.1:0-9067 GCF_056406035.1 Polaromonas sp. P1_E1_2
GTCATTTCACGCTGCAGCAGTCTGAATGCCTGGGCGCCTGCGCGGATTCGCCGGTGATGCTCGTCAACGATCTCACCATGTGCAGCTTCATGAGCAACGAGAAGCTGGACCAGCTCATCGAAGGCCTTCAATCCGCCGAGGCAAAGCAACCATGACGCTCGCACCCCTGACACCCAACAGCGCGGCCGCGCAGAGCGTGCTGTCGCAGTTCTCGGCTACTGGCGTGCAGACCTGCTTCCACGGCCGGCACATCAATCCGCAAATCCTGGCTGACCTCGACGGCAGCAACTGGCGGCTCAAGGACTACGAAGCGCGCGGCGGCTACCAGGCGCTGCGCAAAATCCTCAAGCAGGATGGCGGCGAGGGCATGACGCCCGACCAGGTCATCGCTGAAGTCAAGGCCGGCAGCTTGCGCGGCCGCGGCGGCGCGGGTTTCCCGACCGGGCTCAAGTGGAGCTTCATGCCGCGTCAGTTCCCGGGCCAGAAATACCTGGTCTGCAATTCGGACGAAGGCGAGCCGGGTACCTGCAAAGACCGCGACATCATGCAGTACAACCCGCACAGCGTGATCGAGGGCATGGCGATCGCCGCCTACGCCATGGGCATCAGCGTGGGTTACAACTACATCCACGGCGAAATCTTCGCGACCTACCAGCGCTTTGAAGAAGCGCTGGAAGAAGCACGCGCTGCCGGCCTGCTGGGCGACAACATTTTCGGCAGCGGTTACAGCTTCCAGCTCCATGCCTCGCATGGTTTCGGCGCCTACATCTGCGGCGAAGAAACCGCGCTGCTCGAGTCGCTCGAGGGCAAAAAAGGCCAGCCGCGCTTCAAGCCGCCGTTCCCGGCCAGCTTCGGCCTCTACGGCAAGCCCACCACCATCAACAACACCGAGACCTTCGCGGCCGTGCCCTGGATCATCCGCAACGGCGGCCAGGCCTACCTCGAATGCGGCAAGCCCAACAACGGCGGCACCAAGATTTATTCGGTGTCCGGCGACGTCGAGCTGCCCGGCAACTATGAAGTGCCCATGGGCACGCCGTTCTCCAGGCTGCTGGAACTCGCAGGCGGCGTGCGCAAGGGCCGTACGCTCAAGGCCGTGATTCCCGGCGGGTCTTCGGCGCCCGTGCTGCCGGCTTCCATCATGATGGACTGCACCATGGACTACGACTCCATCGCCAAGGCCGGCTCCATGCTGGGTTCGGGCGCGGTGATCGTCATGGACGACAGCCGTTGCATGGTCGAGTCGCTCAAGCGCCTGTCCTACTTCTACATGCATGAGTCCTGCGGGCAATGCACGCCTTGCCGCGAAGGTACGGGCTGGCTCTGGCGCGTCGTGGACCGTATCCACAACGGCCACGGAAAGCAGACCGACATGGACCTGCTCAACTCGGTGGCCGACAACATCCAGGGCCGCACCATCTGCGCGCTCGGCGATGCCGCGGCCATGCCGGTGCGCGCCATGATCAAACACTTCCGCCATGAGTTTGAAGCCATGATCAAGCCACAAGTCTCCCACACTCCGGTTTCGGCTACCGCGCAAGCCTGAATTGCGGAAAGAAAAAAATATGGTTGAAATAGAACTCGACGGCCAGAAGGTGGAAGTGCTTGAAGGCAGCACGGTGATGCATGCGGCCGAAAAGGCCGGCACTTACATTCCGCACTTCTGCTATCACAAGAAGCTGAGCATTGCCGCCAACTGCCGCATGTGCCTGGTCGACGTGGAGAAGGCGCCCAAGCCCATGCCGGCCTGCGCTACGCCCGTCACTCAGGGCATGATCGTGCGTACCAAGAACGACAAAGCCATCAAGGCCCAGAAGGGTGTGATGGAGTTCCTGCTGATCAACCACCCGCTGGACTGCCCGATCTGTGACCAGGGCGGCGAATGCCAGTTGCAGGACCTGGCCGTCGGTTACGGCGGCAGCGAATCGCGCTACGAGGAAGAAAAGCGCGTCGTCTTCCACAAGGACGTGGGCCCGCTGATTTCCATGCAGGAAATGAGCCGCTGCATCCATTGCACGCGCTGCGTGCGCTTCGGCCAGGAAGTGGCCGGCGTGATGGAACTCGGCATGTCGCATCGCGGCGAACACGCCGAAATCGAAACCTTCGTCGGCATGTCGGTGGACTCCGAGCTGTCCGGCAACATGATTGACATCTGCCCGGTGGGCGCGCTGACCAGCAAGCCTTTCCGCTACAGCGCCCGCACGTGGGAACTGTCGCGCCGCAAGTCGGTCAGCCCGCACGACTCGACCGGCGCCAACCTGATCGTCCAGGTCAAGAACAACAAGGTCATGCGCGTCGTCCCCCTGGAGAACGAAGACGTGAACGAATGCTGGATCGCCGACCGCGACCGCTTCTCGTATGAAGCCCTCAACGGCGACGAACGCCTGACCAGCCCCATGCTCAAGCAGGGCGGCGAATGGAAGGCTGTCGACTGGCAGACCGCGCTCGAATACGTGGCCAACGGCCTCAAGCAGATCAAGGCCGACCACGGTGCCAGCAGCATCGGCACCCTGGCCAGCCCGCACAGCACGCTCGAAGAGCTCTACCTGGCCGCCTCCCTGATGCGCGGCCTGGGCAGCGAGAACATCGACTACCGGCTGCGCAACGCCGAGTTCACCGCACCTTCGGCCATCCGCTGGCTGGGTACCTCCGTTGCCTCGCTGTCGCAGCTGCAGCGCGTGCTGGTGGTCGGCTCCAATCTGCGCAAGGACCACCCGTTGTTCGCGCAGCGCATACGCCAGGCCGTTCGCAAGGGCGGGGCGCTGAGCACCGTCAATTCCACCGCCGAACTGGCAAACGCCGACGCCTGGGCCATGCCTGTCGCCAATAGGCTGCTGGCAGCGCCCGAAGCCTGGACCCAGGCCCTGGCCGATGTGGCTGCCGCGATTGCCGCTGACAAGGGCGTTACCGCGCCCGCCGCCGGCCAGGCTACCGACGCCGCCAAGGCGATCGCCAAATCCCTGCTGGGCGGCGAGCGCAAGGCCATCCTGCTGGGCAATGCCGCGGCGCATCACACCAAGGCCTCCAGCCTGCTGGCGCTCGCCAACTGGATCGGCGAGCAGACCGGCGCCACCGTGGGCTACCTCACGGAAGCCGCCAATACCGTGGGTGCCCAACTGGCCGGCGCCTTGCCTGCCGGCAAGGGCCTGAATGCCGGTCAGATGCTGGGCGGCCAGCTCAAGGCCGTGATCCTGCTCAACAACGAACCCGAGTTTGACTCGGCTGCCGGCGCCAGCGCCAAGTCTTCGCTCAACGCCGCACAGATGGTCGTGACGCTGAGCCCTTTCAAGGCCAACATGGGCTTCAGCGATGTGCTGCTGCCGATTGCGCCTTTCACCGAAACGCCCGGCACCTTTGTGAACGCCGAGGGCCGCGTGCAAAGCTTTCACGCCGTCGTCAAGCCGCTGGGCGATACCCGTCCGGCCTGGAAGGTGCTGCGCGTGCTCGCCAACGTGCTGGGCTTGCCCGGCTTTGATTTTGAATCCGCGCAGGACGTGCTCAAGCAGGTCGCGGGTGCCGATGCGGTGGAGCTTCCCGCGGACAGGCTCGGCAACAGCACCAAGGCCGCTATCGACCTGTCGACCGCTATCGTCCAGGTGCCTGCGGTGGCCAGCATTTACCAGCTGGACGGGCTGGTCAGGCGCGCCACATCGCTGCAGCTGACGGCGGATGCCCGCCGGGCCGCCGGCGTCGAAGCCAGGCTCGAAGGAGTGACGGCATGATTGATGGAATCTTCGCGTTTGGCCAGGGTTTGATGGGCGGCATCTGGCCGGCCACGGTATGGCCTGTGCTGTGGACGCTCGTCAAGATCGTCTGTGTCCTGTTGCCGCTGATGGGCCTCGTGGCTTACCTGACCTTGTGGGAACGCAAGGCCATCGGCTTCACGCAGATTCGCCTCGGCCCTAACCGCGTCGGGCCTTTCGGCCTGCTGCAGCCAATCGCCGATGCGCTCAAGCTGCTGACCAAGGAAATCATCATCCCCACGGCGGCCAGCAAGGGCCTGTTCGTGCTCGGCCCCATCATGACCATCATGCCGGCCCTGGCCGCCTGGGCCGTGATTCCCTTCGGGCCCGAGATCGCGCTGGCCAACATCAACGCCGGCCTGCTGTTCCTGATGGCCATCACCTCGCTGGAAGTCTATGGCGTGATCATCGCGGGCTGGGCTTCGAACTCCAAGTACGCCTTCCTCGGCGCCATGCGCGCTTCGGCGCAAATGGTCAGCTATGAAATCGCCATGGGCTTCTGCCTGGTGGTGGTGCTCATGGTGTCCGGCAGCCTCAACATGACTGACATCGTGATGAGCCAGGGCAAGGGCATGCTGGCAAGCAACGGATGGACTTTCCTGTCCTGGAACTGGCTGCCACTGTTGCCGATTTTTGTCGTGTACTTCATCTCCGGCCTGGCTGAGACCAACCGCCACCCCTTCGACGTCGTCGAAGGCGAGTCCGAAATCGTGGCTGGCCATATGGTCGAGTACTCGGGCATGGCTTTCGCGATGTTCTTCCTCGCTGAATACGCGAACATGTGGCTGGTCGCCATCCTGGCCGTGCTGCTATTCCTGGGCGGTTGGTTGCCGCCTGTTGAAGCCCTGAGCTTCATTCCGGGCTGGATCTGGCTGGGTGCCAAGACCTTTGTGGTGGTCACCATGTTCCTTTGGGTGCGCGCCACCTTCCCGCGCTTTCGTTATGACCAGATCATGCGTTTGGGTTGGAAGATTTTTATCCCCGTGACCCTGGTCTGGCTGGTGGTCGTTGGCGCCTGGATGCAGACGCCGTACAACATCTGGAAGTGACTATGGCCCCCACGCTTTTCACTGCGTCTTCGACTTCGTGTAATGCGCTGCCCCCCGAGGGGGCGCTGCGCCTGCGGCCCGGCAAAGCCGGTTCCGCGGCCCCTGCTGGCTTGAAGAGCCCTTGTGTACGCCTACGCCTTACTTCTGCAGGAATCTGATTTATGTCCGCCGTCGCTTCCATCAAAGACTTTGCGTCGAGCTTCATGCTCACCGAGCTGTTCAAGGGCATGGCCCTGACCGGCAAGTACATGTTCAGCCGCAAGATCACGGTTCAGTTTCCCGAAGAGAAAACTCCGCTGAGCCCGCGTTTTCGCGGCCTGCATGCGCTGCGCCGCTATGAAAACGGCGAAGAGCGCTGCATCGCCTGCAAGCTCTGCGAAGCGGTGTGTCCTGCGATGGCCATCACCATTGAGTCCGACGTGCGTGAAGACGGCAGCCGTCGCACCTCGCGCTACGACATCGACCTGACCAAATGCATCTTCTGCGGTTTCTGCGAAGAAAGYTGCCCGGTCGATTCCATCGTTGAGACCCACATCTTTGAATACCACGGCGAGAAGCGCGGCGACCTGTATTTCACCAAAGAGATGCTGCTGGCCGTGGGTGACCGGTATGAATCCGAAATTGCCGCCAACCGCGCGGCAGACGCCAAGTACCGCTGAATCCCAAGCCGCTGGCTCAAGAAAGAATCCACAACAACATGGACGCTAAAACAGGTCTTTTTTATGTTTTTGCCGCGGTGCTGCTGTTTGCAGCATTCAAGGTGATTACCGCCCGTAACCCCGTGCATGCGGCGCTATACCTCGTGCTGGCATTCTTCCAGGCATCCGCCGTCTGGATTCTGCTCAAGGCCGAGTTCCTGGCCATTACGCTGGTGCTGGTTTATGTGGGTGCTGTGATGGTGCTCTTCCTGTTCGTCGTGATGATGCTGGACATCAATATTGACAGTGTCCGCAAGGGCTTCTGGAAGCACTTCCCGCTGGCCGGGTCAGTGGGCGCCATCATCGCGCTGGAAATGTCTTACGTGCTGATGGGTGGTTTTCGTGAGCCACCCAAGGCCGCGACCGCCGCGGGCCAGATAGGCGCGCAGATCTCCAATACCAAGGAGCTCGGCAAACTGCTGTACTCCGAATACCTCTATCCGCTGGAAGTTGCCGCGGTGATTCTGCTGGTGGCCATCATTGCGGCCATCGCGCTGACCTTGCGTGCACGCAAGGACTCCAAATACCAGAACCCTTCAGAACAGATACGGGTCAAGCGCGCTGACCGTGTAAGCCTGGTCAAGATGAAATCCGTTGTGGCCGCACCAGCTGTCATTCCGGCTGCAGTACCTGCCGAGGAAAAGAGGCCATGACGCTCACACTGGGACATTTTCTTTCGCTGGGCGCGATGCTGTTCGCGCTGTCGGTCATCGGCATCTTCCTGAACCGCAAGAACCTGATCGTGCTGCTCATGGCCATCGAGCTCATGCTGCTGGCGGTCAACATGAATTTTGTGGCCTTCTCGTACTACCTGAATGACATGGCCGGCCAGGTATTTGTGTTCTTCATCCTGACCGTCGCTGCGGCCGAATCGGCCATAGGCCTGGCCATCCTGGTGCTGCTGTTCCGCAACAAGTCCAGCATCAACGTCGACGAACTCAACACGCTCCAGGGCTAAAGATGACGCTCCCCCCCGAAGCGGCCTCCGGCCGCCTCCCCCTCAAGGGGGCGCCGCTGACGGCCCGGCAGAGCCGGTTCCGTGGCGGCCCTGGCATGGCTTCCTTGTTTGCCAGCGCAACTTGCTTGACGAAGAAAAACTGATATGGCATCCACCCTCAACGCTTCAACTCTGCTGGCCGTCCCGCTGGCGCCGCTGGCCGGCGCCTTGGCGGCCGGTATTCTCGGCACCTCTTTCGGCGGCAACTGGATAGGCCGGCGCCTGTCGCACACCCTTACCATCCTCGGGGTGCTGGTGGCTTTCATCATTTCGGCCATGACGCTCAAGAGCGTGGCGATTGACGGCGCGCGCTTCAACGAGACGCTCTACACCTGGATGAGCGTCGGTGGCCTGAAAATGGAAATCGGTTTCCTGGTCGACGGCCTCACAGCCATGATGATGTGCGTGGTGACCTTTGTGTCGCTCATGGTGCACATCTACACCATAGGCTACATGGAAGAAGACGAGGGCTACAACCGCTTCTTCGCCTACATCTCGCTGTTCACCTTTTCCATGCTGATGCTGGTGATGAGCAACAACATGCTTCAGCTGTTCTTCGGCTGGGAGGCCGTGGGTCTGGTGTCCTATCTGCTGATCGGCTTCTGGTTCAACAAGCCGACCGCCATCTTTGCAAACATGAAGGCCTTCCTGGTCAACCGCGTGGGCGACTTCGGTTTCATCCTTGGCATCGGCCTGATCGCTGCCTATGCCGGCACACTGAACTACGGCGAGGCCTTTGCCAAGGCCGGCGAGCTTTCCAAGCTGAGCTTCCCGGGCACCGGCTGGATGCTGGTAACCGTGATTTGCATCTGCCTCTTCATTGGCGCCATGGGCAAGTCAGCGCAATTCCCTTTGCACGTCTGGTTGCCGGATTCCATGGAAGGCCCAACCCCGATCTCCGCGCTGATTCACGCAGCAACCATGGTGACGGCCGGCATCTTCATGGTGGCGCGCATGTCACCGCTGTTTGAGCTCAGCGATACCGCGCTCAGCTTCATCATGGTGATAGGTGCCATTACGGCGCTGTTCATGGGCTTTCTCGGCATCATCCAGAACGACATCAAGCGTGTGGTCGCGTATTCCACACTTTCGCAGCTGGGTTACATGACGGTGGCGCTGGGCGCCTCGGCCTATTCTGTCGCGGTGTTCCACCTGATGACGCACGCCTTCTTCAAGGCGCTGCTGTTCCTGGCCGCGGGCTCGGTCATCATCGGCATGCACCATAACCAGGACATTCGCTGGATGGGCGGCGTACGCAAGTACATGCCCATCACCTGGATCACTTCGTTGCTGGGTACGCTGGCCTTGATCGGCACGCCGTTGTTCGCGGGTTTTTACTCCAAGGACAGCATCATTGAAGCCGTGCATGAGAGCCACCTGRCAGGCGCTGGCTTTGCCTACTTCGCGGTGCTGGCAGGTGTCTTCGTGACGGCCTTCTATTCCTTCCGGCTGTATTTCCTGGTGTTCCACGGCAAGGAACGCCATGACCAGAATCCCGACGCGCACCACCACGGTCACGACGACCACGGCCATCATGACGAACACCACGAGCCGCACGAATCCCCGTGGGTGGTGACGGTGCCGCTGATCCTGCTGGCGATTCCGTCGGTGGTCATCGGTTTCATGACGATACAGCCCATGCTGTACGGCGATTTCTTCAAGGACGCCATCTTCGTGGACCTCGAGAAACATCACGCCATGGAAGAGCTTAAGCATCTGTTCCACGGCCCATGGCAGATGGCTTTGCACGGCCTGATGGCGCCACCGTTCTGGCTGGCTCTCGGGGGCTCGGTGCTGGCCTGGTATATGTACATGGTTAACCCCGCCTTGCCGGCCGCGATCAAGCGCATGTTCATGCCCATCTTCACGTTGCTCGAAAACAAGTACTACTTCGACTGGTTCAACGAAAACGTGCTGGCCCGCGGCACGCGCGCTCTCGGCACCGCGCTCTGGAAGGGCGGCGACCAGAAGCTGATCGACGGTGCGCTGGTCAACGGTTCGTGGAAGGTGATCGGCTGGGTCTCCGGCATGGTTCGCCGGCTGCAGTCCGGCTACATCTATCACTATGCCTTCGGCATGATCATTGGCGTGTTTGTGTTGATGACGTATTTCGTCTGGCTCAATCGCTGATCAGTTCAACAAAATCAAGGAAGAACAAGAATGGGTTTGTTGAGTCTTGCGATCTGGACGCCGATTGTTTTCGGTGTGGTTCTGCTGGCGCTGGGCCGTGACGAGCAGGCGCGCAGCGTCCGCTGGGTCGCACTGATAGGCGCGGTCGTCAGTTTCCTGGTGACGCTGCCCTTGTACAGCGGTTTTCAGCTGGACACGTCGGCGATGCAGTTTGTCGAAAAGGGCAGCTGGATCCAGCGGTTTAATGTCAACTACCACGTAGGTGTTGACGGCATATCGCTGTGGTTTGTGCTCTTGACGGCCTTTATCAATGTGGTGGTCATCATCGCCAGCTGGGAAGCCATCACCACACGCGTGAACCAGTACATGGCTTCTTTCCTGATCCTGAGCGGGCTCATGATCGGCGTGTTTTCGGCACTTGACGGCATTCTGTTTTACGTGTTCTTCGAG
>NZ_JBFUAZ010000112.1:0-9065 GCF_056406035.1 Polaromonas sp. P1_E1_2
CACGCCTGCAAGACCACTCACCGCAAAATCGGCAATAGACGTCAGCAGGTWGACGTGGACCAACCTTTCGCTACGTTTTTGATAGCTGCTTGCGCCCGTTGATACTGGGCTGGAGACCGATTTGCCCCTCATTTCATTGCGCGGAAGGCTTCAGTGCCGATGGCGGGCGGGATTGCTGGCAGGGTGTCTGGCGGTTGTGGCGCTGGCCGCGTTATGGCCGCTGCAAGCGCGTGCCGCCACGGCGTTGCACTTCACCGCGGCAGAACTGCTGGCGGTAGATGGCCGCGGCTTTTCACCGCCGCCCTATGCTCTTGAGCCCGGCATGCCRCAGGGCCGGTGGACCACGGTGGCGCTTCCGCATGCCTTGCCGCCCCAGCTGATTCCCCTGAACCAGGCGAGCGAAGCAGGCATGGAGGAGGAGTCACAAGGCCCCCAAACCGTGGTGACCTGGTACCGCGTGCAGGTGCCACCGCTTGCACCTTCACCCGGGCCGCGCTACCTCTACATCCCACGCTGGAAGACCGACGGCCAGATCGCGGTGTATGGCGACGGCCGGCTGCTCTATCAATCGCACGCCAACGCGCTGTGGAACGGTTCCAATCATCCGCTGTGGATTGCGCTCGACGAAACCGCCGGTGCGGCGCCGCCGCAAACCATAGCTCTGCGCATCGAACGGCTGCGCGCCACCGGCGGCGCCATTTCCAGCCTGTGGCTGGGTGACGAGGCCGCCATCGGCTGGCGCTATCGGGTGCGCGATGCATTGCAGATACAGCTGCCGCTGATGACCAGCGCGGCCTTTCTGGCCGTGGGTATGTTCGCGCTGTCGGTATGGCTGCGGCAAAGGCGGGTTTCAGAGGGTGCTTCGCCCGAAGGAGGTTCGCTGTACCTGCTGTTCTTCATCATCTCGGTGGTCTCCTATATTCGTTGCCTGCACTACTACGTGGGCCAGCACCGGTTGCCGGTGTCCGATGAATGGTTTGGCTGGTTCACCGTCAACTCGCTCGTCTGGCTGATCGCTGCGGCGCACTTCTTCCTGGTCCGGCTGCACGGACGGCCGCAGCAGTGGCTGAACCGCGCCGTCCTGGCTCTCGCGGCGGTGATCGGCATCCTGACGCTGCCGGTGTTCGCGAGCGGCTGGCCGGGCGCCACGGTGCTGGCGCCGCTGGTTTACCTCTTCCTGCTGGCCATGGGCATCACGGCCTTCGGCTGCGGCCTGGCGAATGCCCGGCGCGCACGGTCGCGCGACGGCATGCTGCTGGCCGGCTGGAGCCTGCTGGGCCTGGCGATGGGCGCCTATGACTGGCTGCTGCAGAACAACCACGTCAGCGTGGAAGGCAGCTTTCTCGGCTCTTATGCCAATGTGGGCGCCTTTTTTATCTTCGTGTACATCATGTTCCAGCGCTACACACGCGCCATCGAGGACGCCCGCCAGGTCAACGCCGGTCTGGAGCAACGCCTGCAGGCGCGCGAGGCCGAGCTGAACCGGAGCCATGCCCTGCTGCGTGAGGTCGAGCAGCGGCAGATGCTGAGCCAGGAGCGCCAGCGCCTGATGCAGGACATGCACGACGGCCTGGGCTCGTCGCTGGTCAGCGCCCTGCGCGTGGTCGAGGGCGGGCGGCTGCAGGACGTGCAGGTGGCCGAGGTTCTGAAGAGCTGCATCGACGACCTCAAGCTGGCCATCGATTCGATGGAGCCCATCGAAGCCGACCTGTTACTGTTGCTGGCCACGCTGCGCTTTCGCCTGGGCAGCCGGCTGGAGAGCACCGGCATCACGCTGCGCTGGGAGATCAGCGACGTGCCCACGCTGGAATGGCTGGACCCGCGCAACGCGCTGCACATCCTGCGCATACTGCAGGAGGCCTTTGCCAACATCCTCAAGCACGCCCAGGCCAGTGAGATACGTGTGACCACCGGCGCGGCTGATGGCTGGGTCTGCGTCGGCATCACCGACAACGGCAGGGGCTTCGCCGTGGAGCGAGCGCTGGGCAGCGGTGGCAAGGGGTTGTCGAACCAGCAGCGCCGCGCGCAGGCCATAGGCGGCGACGTGACGTTTGAATCTTCGGCGGCCGGCACCCGGCTGACCCTGCGCTTGCCGCGAAGCCGCCCCACGGCAGCCTGAACCGGGCGGCCGAAGCGTCGCCATGTCGCTAAATATGGGGACACGCACAAGCCGTACATTGACGCACAATGGCATATTTCGGCTACGTATAGCCCATACAAGGTGGCCGCAAAAAAGCCCACGCGAAAACCGCGCAGGCACCAACGCAGGAACCGACATGCAGTCCAGTTCAAACCCGCCGCCCATCCATGTGGCGCTTGTCGAAGACGACGTTCACTTCCAGAACGCCATCGTGACCGCCATCGCGGCCTCGCCCGACATCCGGCTGATGAGCCTGGCCAGCACACGCGCGCAGGGCCTGCAGTCGCTGCAAAGTGCACCGGCCGACGTGCTGCTGGTGGATTTGGGCCTGCCCGACGGCTCGGGCATTGACGTGATCCGCGCCGCGCATGTGCAGTGGCCCACCTGCGCCGTGATGGTGTGCACGGCATTTGGTGATGAAGCGCATGTGCTGCAATCCATCGAGGCCGGCGCCTCGGGCTACCTGCTGAAAGACAGCGAGCCCGAGAACATGCTGCACGAGATCCGCAGCCTGCACGGCGGCGGCAGCCCCATCAGCCCGCTGATTGCCCGGCAGATCCTGATGCGCTTTCGCGCCACACCTTCGGTGGCGCCGGCTGCCGCGCCCGCAGTGGCACTGGTTGCGGCTGCCAATGAACAGCCCGCGCTGTCCAGCCGCGAAAAGGAAGTGCTGGAGCTGATCACCAAAGGGTTTACCGCCGACGAAATCGCCCGGCTGATGCAGGTCTCGCAGCACACCGTGCAGACCTATGTGCGGCGCATCTACAGCAAGCTCAATGTGAATTCGCGGGCCGAAGCGATTTATGAAGCCAGGCACCAGGGCATTCTGGCGGCCTGAGGTGCGCAAGGGCCTGGCGCGCTGGCTGCTGCTGGGTGCCTGGCTGCTGGCCTGCGGTGCCTCCGCCTGGGCCGCGGGGCCGGTTGTGCATTACACCGAAGCCGAGATGATCCGCGAAGAGGCGGCCAGCTTCAAGCCGCTGGCTGCTGCGGTGGACGAAGCCGCCTTGCCGGGCCCCTGGACAAAGGTGAAGTTGCCTTCTGTCATTCAAAAACCGGTGGCTTCAAACGGCGGCAAGCCCCCTGTCGTCACAATCTGGCTGCGCATACGGCTCGATGAACTGCAGGGCATGAAAAGCCCTACGCACTTCTACCTGACCCGCTGGCTGGCAGCCGGCCAGATCGCGGTGTATGCCGATGGCCAACTACGCTTTCGCTCCACGGGCAGCCCGGTCTGGAATCTGTTCAACCACCCCGCGCTGTTGCTGCCACTGAATCTGGCCGCCGACAGCCCACCGCCGCAGACCCTCCTGATACGCCTGGACAGCCTGCCTTCGCCCGAGGCTGCGATCTCGTCCTTCTACGCGGGCGACTCCAACAGCCTGATCGAGATGGCCGCCAGGCGGGAATGGCTGGCTTACCAACTGCCCTTCATGTGCAGCGCGGCTTTCCTGGCGGTGGGGATTTTCTCGCTGGCCGTGTGGGTGGTACGCCGCCAGCCCGCCAGCCTCTACCTGTTTGCGATTGCCGTGCTGAGTGCGACCCGGCGCTGGCATTTCCAGCTGGGACCGGAAAAACTGATCGTCAGCGACGCCTGGTTTATCTGGCTCACCCTCAACGCCCTGATGTGGCAATCACTGGCCCTGCACTACTTCATGCAGCTCCTGCACGGCCGGGTCATGCGCTGGCTGAGCCGGGTGATGCTGGGAATGGCGGTGGTTTTCTCAGTCGTCACGCTGCCCTTTGCTTCTGTCTTCCCCAGCTTGCTGGCACTGCGGCCCTACGCCCACCTGCTGCTGATCGGCATGGCCACGGTGATCCTGGCGGTCGGGCTGTGGCATTCATGGCGCAGCCGGTCACTGGACGCCAAAATGCTGTCAATCGCCTTTTTGCTCAACTATGTGTTCGGCATCTACGATTGGGCCCGGCTCAAGTACGTGCTGGACCTGGAAAGCTATTACCTCACACCTTATGCAGCCATGGCGCTGTTCGGCGTGTTCGTCGTGATCATGTTCCGGCAGTATGTGGGCGCCCTTGACGGAATGGAGCAGCTGAACGCCAGCCTGGAAGAGCGGCTGCAAAGCCGTGAAGCCGAACTGGCGGTGAGCTACGACAAGCTCCGCGAGATCGAGCAACGCGAAACGCTGAGCCAGGAACGCCAGCGCCTGACCCAGGACATGCACGACGGCCTGGGCTCCTCGCTGGTCAGTGCGCTGCGCGTGGTTGAAGGAGGCCAGCTCAGCGAGGCCGATGTGGCGGAAGTTCTCAAGGGCTGCATCGACGACCTGAAGCTGACCATCGATTCTATGGAGCCGGTGGAGGCCGATTTGCTGTTGCTGCTGGCCACCCTGCGCTTTCGCCTGGGCCCGCGGCTGGCGGGTGCCGGTGTGTCGCTGCGCTGGGAGGTTTCCGACGTGCCGCCACTGGACTGGCTGAACCCGCGCAACGCGCTGCACATCCTGCGCATCCTGCAGGAGGCCTTCACCAACACTCTCAAGCACACCCAGGCCAGCGAAATCCGCGTCGGCACCGGTATTGAAAACGGTGGGGTCAGTGTCGTCATCAGCGACAACGGGCAGGGATTTTCGCTGGAAAGCGCCTTGCAAAAAGGCGGCAAGGGCCTGCAAAACCAGCAGCGCCGGGCGCGGTCAATCGGCGGCGAGATCCACTGGCACTCTGATGGCCGCGGCACCCGTGTCACCTTGTGGCTGCCGGAGAAACGCCCGCCGGGTTGACGGCGGGGCGTAAGCCCCTTTTTTTGCTATGATTTTTATAGCTGCTTGCACTCGTCCCCATTGGGCTCAGGGTTTGTTTTCCTCAAGAAATAACACCTGGCGACAAAGAGGCGACCCGGCGCGCGGGAAGCCGCGCTGCGGCCTCTTCATAATCACCCCATGACGTTTTCACACCGCTATCCCCACTCCATGGCCAGGAGCCACCCCTTGCGCAAGCTGACGGGTTTGGCCCTTGCCACCTTGTTCTGCGGCCTTGCCGCTGCGCAGACGGCCAAGCCCACACCACCCGCCCCAGCGTCAGTACCCTCGCCCCAACCTCTCGTGGGCACCTGGAGCTGGACGCTGGCAGGAAAAGCCTGCACCGAAACCTGGCAATACAGCGCCAAGGGCACCCGGCTTAACACCAGCGGCGAAGAAGTCACGCGAGGCGACTACGAAATATCCGCAGCGCCGAGTGCGCAGGGGTTTTACCGGCTCACCGACACCGTGACCGACAGCAATGGCAAGCGGGACTGCTCAGGCGACCTGCATGAAGCGTCGGACCCGCCGGTGGTGCGCTTCATCCAGTTCAGCCCCAGGCAGGACCAGTTCATTGTGTGCAAGGCCGAGTCGCTGCAGGCCTGCTTCGGGCCTTTGAAGCGGATGCCGGGCTAGCGTCTTGTGGGCGCTCAGCGGCCGCTGATCAGCGACTGCAAAACACCGGGCGCGAAATGCTCGCCGAWGTAGTCGGCCAGGCCGTCAAACACCGAGTCGAGCGTGGGCACCGTGGCGCCGAACAGCGCCTGCAGCACCGCCGGATCTTCAAACATGCCGTGCAGGTACAGCCCCAGCACATTGCCGCGAATGTTCTGCCAGGCCAGGCCTTCTGCCATCACCGCGCTGGCCGTATCGCCCGCAGCGGCCAGCGCCGGGTGCTGCGCGGTTTGTCCATGGTGAATTTCATAACCCTGCAGAGCCACGCCTGACAAGGCTGCCCAGGCGCCATCTACCTCACCGAAGCGGGCTTGCCGCTGCCGCACCGTTTTATCTTCTTCAAACACGGTGACCACCGGCAGCAGGCCCAGCCCCGGCGCGTTGCCGTCTATGCCATGCGGGTCAATCAGCGCCTCCCCCAGCATCTGCAGCCCACCGCAAATGCCCAGCACCGCACCGCCCTGCCCTGCGTGGGCGGCAATGGCCAGGTCCAGCCCCTGCGCGCGCAGCCAGGCCAGGTCGCCGCTGGTGTGCTTGGAGCCAGGCAGGACAATCCAGTCGGCGCCGGCCAGGTCAACCGGGCTGCGCACCCACTTCAAGCGTACGCCGGGCACATTTTTCAGGGGCTGGAATTCGTCGAGGTTGCTGATGCGCGGATAGGCGATCACGGCAACGGTGGTAGAGACTTCCCCTGCTGCGGTGCTGCGGTCGTCAAAGACACCGTCTTCTTCGGGCAAGCCATGCTGCCACCACATCGGCAGCGTGGCCACCGTGGGGATGCCTGTCATGTCCTGCAGCATTTGCGGGCCGGGCGCCAGCAGTTTGGCGTCGCCCCTGAATTTGTTGAGCACAAAGCCCTTGATGAGTTTGCGCTCGGCTTCGTCCAGCATGGCCCAGGTGCCATACAGGTGGGCAAAGGCGCCGCCGCGGTCAATGTCGGTCACCAGCAGGCAGGCCGCGTTGGCATGCTGCGCCGAGCGCATGTTGACGATGTCGCTGGACTTGAGGTTGATTTCGGCGGGCGAGCCCGCACCCTCCATCACCACCACGTCGTTTTCGGCGATCAACTCATCGAGCGCCTGCGACACCACCGGCCAGACCGAGGCACTGCGGCCGCGCCATTCCATGCGGGAGAGTTCGGCATTGACCTGGCCCATCAACACGACCTGGCTTTGTGTGTCTTTTTCGGGCTTGAGCAGCAGCGGGTTCATGCGCACGTCGGGTACGGCTCTGGCGGCGAGGGCCTGGAAGTATTGGGCACTGCCGATTTCGCCGCCGGGCACCCAATTTTCCGCCGGGCCGCCCCAAGGAAAATTAACCCCCTCGGGGGAAAGCGACGACACGCCAGTGCGGAGCGTGGGGGCTACAACCCTTGCGTTGTTGCTCATGTTCTGCGCCTTGAAGGGCGCGACTTTCAAACCCTGGCGCGCGTAGTAACGGCACAGCGCTGTCGTCAGCCAGCTTTTACCGGCGCCGCTGGTAGTGCCCAGCACCATGACACTTTTTGCACTCATGAACTTGTCCTGGAGAGTTGTTGCCACGCGTTGTGCAGGGCATCCTGCGCGGCTGGCGGCTGCACGCCCAGGCGCACATGGCCGGGCAAACCGAATGATGTCGTGTCGCGCAGCTTGATGCCCTGGGTGCGCAGTGCGGACAGCGCCTGCTGCAAGCTCAGGTCTTCGGGCAAGGCCGGTTGAGCGCAGAAGAAATTGGCGTCGCTGGGCTGGCAGCGCCACCCCATTGATTCGCACAAACTGATCTGCCGGGCTTTCCATTCACGCAAGGTGTTGAGGCTGCCGGCGAGCCAGTCCTGCGCCTCTTTGCTTACCCAGGCTTGCAGCATGGCCTCGCCATGCGCCCCCAGCGGCCATGAGGGGCAGAGTCGCTCCAGCGCAGCAGCGTTGTCCGTTTGCTCCATCGGTGCAATCGCATAGGCTGCACGCACGCCGGTCAGCCCCAGCACCTTGTTCGGCGTCCAGAGCTGCCAGGTGTTTTGCAGCTGCTGCGGCGTGAGCGTAGGCGCAGCGCTGAGCCGCAAGGGCTCGTAAGCGCGGTCCAGCACGACAAGGGCTGACACTTCCACCACTTTCCGGCCGTCAACCAGCTCACCCAGGCCGCGATGTGCAGCACCCAACGGGCTGGAAGGTTCGCAGGCCCAGAGCAGCTGCGCATCGTGCGGCCGGCTTGCCGCCACCAGGCCTTGCGCAACAGCCGCCTGCGCATAGTCACCGTAGCTATGCGGCGGCAGCCACACCGCGCGTGCGCCCTGCAGCACAGCCAGCGTGGTCATGCGAAAGATGAATTCGCTGGCGCTGGCCGCCAGCAATACACGCGCCTCATCGACACGGTGAAAGACCGCCAGCTGCCTGCGCAACTGTGTGTAGCCGGCGTCGGGGTAACGGGTAGCGTCAGCCTGGCGGACGGCAGCCAGCGCTGCAGGACAAGGCCCGCAGGCATTGCTGTTGGTGGAAAAGTCGTACAGCGGCACACCCAGCGCGTCGGGTCCGCCGTGAATGCGCGTGGTGACGAGGCTGGTGCTCATGCCGATACCGCCAGCGCCATCAACAGCATCGCCAGGGCGGCAACCAGGGTCTGGGAGAACACCGCCTTCGAGGCCAGGGTTTGGGCCAGGGCCGTGTCCGATGCTTCAGGTGGCCGCCCTTGGGGGTTCAAGGTATATACGCCCGGCTTGCCGAGCGAGATACCCAGCGCCAACGCCATGGCCGCCATGGGCCAGCCGCTGTTGGGCGACGGGGTCTTGCGGGCTTCTTCGCGCAATGCCTTGAGCTGCAGGCCCTTTGCCGCCAGTGCCAGCAACAGCGCCGTCAGGCGCGCCGGCAGCCAGGAGAGCACGTCGTCCGCGCGTGCCGCCCACTTGCCCGCCCATTCCCAATTTTTGTCGCGGTAGATGCCGCGGTAACCCCACATGGCGTCTGCCGTATTGGCAAAGCGGTAAATGGCCGCACCCGGCAAACCCAGCAACGCAAACCAGAAAACCGGGGCTACCACAGAGTCATTGAGGTTTTCGGCCAGCGATTCGATCGCGCTTTCCCGCACCTGGCTTTCAGTGAGCTGGGCGGTGTCGCGGCTGACCAGCCAGGAGAGGCGCTCCCGCCCTGCTTCCAGCGACTGGCCCAACGCCAGTTCGACCGCGCCGACTTCTTCGCGCAGCATGCGCCATGACAGCATGCATTTGAGCAACCAGGCCATCGGCACGGCCAGCAGCGCAGTGTCGATGGCGGCGCCCCAGGCCGGCGCCTTGATGTAGCCGGCGAGCTGCCAGAACACCAGTGCCTGCACACCCCAAGCCGCTGCACCCACCAGCGCCACACCCATCCACCAGGCCAGTGTGCCGAGGAAAAAAGCCGGCCCGGGCGGGCAGCGCACGGTAATACTTCCGCAGGCCCGAAGGTAGTTGCCCATCCAGACCACCGGATGCACACCTGTGGGTGGCTCACCGAAAGATTTGTCTACCCACAAAGCCAGCAACAGCACTACAC
>NZ_JBFUAZ010000113.1:0-9061 GCF_056406035.1 Polaromonas sp. P1_E1_2
CCGGTACGCCAGCGCGCCGTGATGCCTCTCTGGAAGAGAGGGGGACAGCGAACGATCAACGTGAAAATGGTAGGGCGTCCACCGCGTATCCGGAATCGGCCAGTCCTGCTCGGAACGCCAGGTACCGCCGTGGTCAAGACGTCCCTCGCTGTTTTTTCTGCCGGAGCCGCCGCCCATCACGAACAGCCTGACATCGGCATTGCCTTCAGCGGCCGGAAGGCCTTTGAGCCAGTGGTCAAACCATTTAAGTCTGGCCTCAAGAAAGCTTGCGGCCACGTGATGGCCAAAAGTGGATTGTTCGCCGAAATCCACATCGCCTGAATAGGTCAACCACCTGTTTCCGTGCACCCACGGACCAAAAACGAGCTTTACCGGAGCGCCGATTTTCTTGAGGCTGACGTAATTTTCGGCTGCGGTGCGCGTATAGACGTCATACCAGGAAGACATATGGACTGTCGCCACGTTCTTGAGGTGATGGTAGAAACCCTCCGCATAAATTCCGGGCTGCTTCCAGTACGCATCGAACGTACCACGCTCCCATTGATCGAAGAGAAACTCTTCATATTCCGGTGCTTCCGAAAGCGGTGAGTTTCCACGGCGCCACGGCATTCTTCTGAACCAGTCGTCGACGTCGATATTCTTCAGGGTGCTGGCGACGGCCGTATTTTCCGACCGCTGGGCAATGCTCGATGCGAAGAGAACAGCCCAGGCCGCCTGCTTTAACTCATACGCGCCGCCCTGCCGGATGCCGCTCTGATAGCCGTTTGAAAACCCGCCGGAGTCGACATACATGGCCATCAAGCCGGGTGCACCGGTAGATGCCAGGGCCATTTGCGTATGTGCCGCATAGGAAAGGCCCTTGGTCCCGATCCTGCCGTCGGACCAGGGCTGCCGCACGATCCAGTCACAGGTGTCATGGCCGTCGTTGGCCTCGCTCAGATACTTCGTGAATGTTCCTTCGGACCCGTATCTGCCGCGGCAATCCTGGTACACAACGATATAACCCTGGGCCACAAAATACGTTGCCACCTCTTCACGCGACATGGGGCGCGTGCTCCCTGGTTCGCGTTCGGTGCGGCTTTCAAGGTGCTTCCCATAGGGAGTGCGTTCCATGATGACCGGGAACGGTTTCGGCTCTTCTCCCGGCTCCTGTCTCGGGCGATATATATCGGTCGAGAGCCTCACGCCGTCCCTCATCGGCACCATCACGTTGCGTTCAATCACCACAGCAAGATTGCTGAACGTCGAGTCTTTCATTTATTTCCCTGATCTGGCACGGCCGGGCACGCGCCACCGCCTTGTTCGTGAATCTGCTTACTTTGAAGCTGCGTCCTTGATGCCGCTGGCTATCGTGTATCCGTCGCTTCGCGGGACCATGCTCAGGCCCTTGCGCAATCCCCATGCCGCCTTCGCGTTATGCACCGGTACGATGGCAACGTCCTCGGCGGCAAGCCTTGCGGCCGTTCGCTGCAGCTCTTCGCGTTCCTTGTCGTTCAATGTTTTGGACGCCGAGCGGATCGCTGCATCAAATTCCTTGTTGCTGTACCGACCATAGTTGTTGGCTCCGGTTCCCAAGGCCTTGTCAAAGGTCTGGATAACGGCGGTGTATGGCTCCAGCGAATCACCGAGAATCGCGCCGATGCCAAACATGGCCAGGCTGAATTCGGGTTCACCACCGGCCCCGCCGCTTGTCGCTCGGGTAACGAAGTTGGCGTAGGGGAGCGTCCTTGCGTCTGTTTTTATTCCCGCCTGGGTCAACATCTGGGCAATGGCTTCGCAGACCCGTGCGTCGTTGAGGTACCGGTCATTGGTGCAATGTAAAACCACCCTGAATCCGGATGGATAGCCAGCCTCGGCCAGCAAGGCTTTGGCCCGCGCCGTGTCTCCGGGCTGAAGCTTCAGCGCAGGCTCGTACCCAAAGAAACCGGCAGGAACAATTTGCGTCGCCGGTTCCGCATCGCCTTTCATGACGAACTTGTTAATGGCATCCCTGTTGATGGCCACCGCGATCGCCTGGCGCACGCGTTTGTCCTGGAACGGATTCCTGGCCAGTGGTTTACCGTCATTACCGGCGACATAAGGCGAAACCGTCCGGAACTGGTCCATGTGCAGGTGGTTGAACATATAGGACGTTGTGGAAACCACAGACACCTTTTCGCTCTTCTTCAAGGTGTCGCTCAAACCGCCGGCAGCTCCGTCAATGACATCGACACTGCCGCCCAGCATTGCCGCCGCTCTCGCCGGTTCTTTCGGGATGAATTGATAAGTCACTTTTGACCAGGCCGGTTTTGCGCCCCAGTACGCGTCGTTGCGCGTCATGGTCACTTGCTGGCTTGGAATGAGCCCTGCGTACTTGAAAGGACCGGTTCCCACCGCCGCCTTTCCGGTCTCGAAGTCCGACTCCTTGATCTCCCCACCGCTTCCTTTCGGGAGAATGGCCACGATGCCCACGTTTTCAGGCAGCGTGGGTGCGGATTCCTTCGTCTTGATGATGACCGTCAGCGGGTCCTGCACCCGGACGCTGTCGATCGTCCTCAAGTAGGTCTTGTACGTTCGGGGGCCGGTCAGCGCCTTGGCCCTGTCGAGCGAGAACTTCACGTCGTTCGCCGTCATCGGTTCACCATTGTGAAATTTGACGCCGGGCCGCAACTTGAATTCCCATTGTTTTTCATCTATCGCCTTCCACGACAAGGCCAGCTGGGGAACAGGATGCAGCTTTTCATCCTGGCCAATCAGCGAGTCGTAGACGTTCATCCAGACGCTGCGATTGGCGGCGCCCAGAACGTGGGGATCGGCAGAAGTGACTTCGGCCTTGAATCCGATCCGTAAATCGGCAGCTGACGTCATACCCGAAAGCGTCACAGCCACAGTAGCCGCCAGCAACCGGCGGGGACAAGTTAGTGCGATTCCCATTCTGAAGCTCCATGAAGTTAGGCCAGGCCTTTACAGCAAGGCAAATACATATGTATCGTTTAATGATACATCGTATTGTTGTACGATACAACAACCCCAGAATTTTCGCTGCACCGGCCTTACAGAATCATCGGCCGAAGAGGGACTTTTGACCAGCGGGAACACAGAACCGGGACGCTTCACTGAATAGAACTTTACGGCCCGGGTTCAGCGCAGGCGGAGTCCGTTGTCTTGCCCCCGTAAGGATGTCAGCCTGTGTCACGCATTGACCGTACCCAGAAATGACGCGGGATACCGCAGGCCCGCGGCGGCGTCGGGCGGGAAGGCCTTGTCGAGCTGGACCAGCTCGGCCGGGCTCAGCGTGACGTCGAGTGCGGCGATATTCTGGTCGAGGTAGCTGCGGCGCTTGGTGCCGGGGATGGGAATGATGTCATCGCCCTGCGCCAGTACCCAGGCCAGCGCGACCTGCGATGCGGTGACGCCTTTGGTTGCGGCCAGCTGCTTGACGACATCGACCAGTGCCAGGTTACGCTTGAAGTTGTCTTCGGCAAAGCGGGGCGAGAACTTGCGGCGATAGTCATCGGCAGGCAGGTCTTCAGGTTTGCTGAAAGCGCCGGTCAGGAAACCGCGGCCCAGCGGCGAATAGGGGACAAGGGCCACGCCGTGCTCGCGGCAGGCGGCCAGGGCGCCGGTGATTTCGGGGTCGCGCGTCCACAGCGAATATTCACTCTGCAGCGCGGCGATGGGATGCACCTTGCAGGCACGCGCCAGCGTGGCGGCCGAGGCTTCGGACAAACCCAGATAGCGCACCTTACCGGCTTTCACCAGCTCGGCCATGGCGCCGACGGTGTCTTCAATGGGCACGGTCTTGTCGACGCGGTGCTGGTAATAGAGGTCGATCTGGTCGATACCCAGACGCTGCAGGCTGGCGTCGCAGCTGGCCTTGACGTATTCAGGCCGGCCGTTGACGCCGCGGGCGCTTTCGTTGTTCGGATCTCGGGTGATGCCGAACTTGGTGGCGATGAACACGTCCTTGCGGCGGCCGGCGATGGCCTTGCCGATCAGCAGCTCGTTGGTGTGCGGGCCGTAGATGTCGGCGGTGTCGAGGAAATTGAGGCCGCGGTCCAGCGCATGGTGAAGGGTGGCGACGGACTCGGCGTCGTCGCGGTTGCTGTAGAAGTCGCTCATGCCCATGCAGCCGAGGCCGATGGCGGAGATGGCGGGACCGTTGCGGCCGAGGGTTCGGGTTTTAATCATGATGGGTTGCCTTGGGTTGAAGGGTTGGTTGGGGGTGGATTGGGTGGATTGGGTGGATTGGGTGGATTGGGTGGATTCACGCACGTTTGGGCACGGCGCGCAGCTCTTCGTACAGGCCGATTTTTTTGCGAATGAACTGCAGGGTTTCGCGCTGGGTGCGGATCCCGGCTTCGAGGCGTGCGGCGTGTTCTTCGAGCAGGGTTTGCCGCTCGGCCAGGCTGGTGGCGGTATTGCCTTTGCGCAGCAGCTGGGCATAGCGCTGCATGTCGCGCATCGACATGCCGGTCGCGCGCAGACGCACCAGGAACTCCAGCCAGCGCATGTCGGCGTCGCTGTAGCGGCGCGCGCCGCTGCGCCGGCCTATGGGGGCGATGAGGCCGATCTGCTCGTAGTAGCGCAGGGTGTAGGCGCTGAGGCCGGAGGCTTCCGCGGCTTCGGCGATGCTTAAAGAGACGGTGGGAGCGGTAGTCATGTGGGGACTGTAAAACTTCGAGCGCGCTCTAAGTCAAGCCCTCTTTGGAAACCCTTTTGTTGACCGGCCGATTGGGGCGGACCGGACCCGCGCCTTGCCTCAGCGGGTAATCACCACCAGCACACTACAGGGCGCCTGCGCGATCAGCGATTTGGAGACCGAGCCGCGCCACCAGCGTGCGGCCCAGCCTTCGAGGTGCTTGTGGCCGACCACAATCAGGTCGGCGTCTATCTGTTTGGCGTACCTCGCGATTTCATCGACGGTTTCGCCGTACAGCACCTCGCCCCCAGCCTCATGGCCTGACTCCAGCAGCTGGCGCAAGCCGTCGTTGAGGATGCCCTGGTATCTTTCCCTGTCCTGGTCGGCGACGCTTTGTTCATAGATTACGCCTTCAGCGGCGACCACCTGCCGCTGCAGGGGGGTGACGGCAATCAGCGTCAATGCCGCCCCGCTCCACTGCGCGATCTCGCGGCAGTCCAGCAGCGCTTTTTGGCCCGATTGGGAACCGTCGTAAGCCAGCAAAATTCGCTTGTACATGATGTATCTCCCGAATGAAGTGACTGGGCAATTCAAGAATAGGCCTGCTRCCTGAGCCGGTCAAATGATCGCCCCAGCGCCAACAGGGTCGCCTCATTTTGCGCAGCCCCGCACCGGCGACAATCGGGGTCAACAACCGATTCCAAAGCAGCCCATGACCCAAGACCCCAACCGCGCCAGTGAACTCAAGAAAATGGAGTTGTGCGACTCCTGCGCCGGCATACAGCGCAACTGGCGCAAGGCGCCGGGCCACCCGGAACTGGTGCAGGGCAACCCCCGCCATGAAACCCGCCGTCACGGGCTGATCACCATCACCCGCTACAAGTGCGACCGCTGCGGTACGGCCTGGGAATATGAGAACGACAAGACCAACCAGAAAGCCGGCTGGTCGGTGGTGGGCCGCTGAGGCGGCTCAACCGCGGGCCGGCTTACCGTTCTGCCTTATCGTTCAGCGTTAGCGCGCTTGACGAGCGCATCGCACTCGGCGCGAAGCTTCTGCAGCTTGGCCTTCTCAGCATGAAAAACCTTGTCATCGAGCGCGCGGACCGCCTTCATGCCGGAAAGGCTGGCCAGGTAAGACGCTTTTTCAAGCCCGTTTTTGCAAGGCCGGAATTGATCAAACGGATCAGGCCCTTCCTTGGCCGCAGGCCACTGCTTGCGCTGCCCGTCCAGCGCGGCCTGGGTCAGGCGCAGCCGCTGGGCGTATTTCATGGCCTCCGGCTCCATGGCCCCGATGGCGTATTCATTGAGGACACGCTGCGACCTGATCGCCAGGGCCAACGCATCCTGCTCGCCCTTGGTGGGTTGTGCCGTCGCCAGCGTGGCGGCCGGAAACAGCAGGAAGGTCAAAAGCATTCGCATCAGGCCGACCATACAGGAATATGAAATCCGCCCTCTTGCCGCCCGGCCGCTTGAATCGCCATCGGCTGGACGCCGACCCCGACACGGGCTTTTGAATGACACGCGTGGCGGGGCACCCGACGCATCATGGCTCTTGCACTGAAAGGACACAACAAGCATGAAACGAAGACTGCTTCTCGCCACCACCGCACGGCTGTGCCTGGGCGGAGCTGTGTATTTCACCCTGYCGGGCGCACAGGCCCAGCCCAGCTACACCGTCAGCATGGCCCAGCTGCAGGACGCGGTGGCCAAACGCTTTCCGGTGCGCAAGCGCGCCAACGGCCTGCTGGACATGACCGTGCAGGCACCGCAGCTGCGCCTGCTACCCGAACAAAACCGGCTGGGCGCCGCCATGGCGGTGGAAGCCGCCGGCCCGGCGCTGCAGCGTGCTTACCCCGGCACCTTTGACCTGGACTTTGCGCTGCGCTACGAAGCCAGCGACATGACGATACGCGCGCACCAGCTGCGCGTGAACACGCTGCAGTTTGACGGCCTGCCGCCGCAGGCGTCGATGCTGGTATCAGGCTATGGCCCGCAGCTGGCCGAGCAGGCGCTGCAGGGCGTTGTGCTGCACTCGCTCAACCCGCAGGACCTGGCACTGCCCACCAGCATGGGCGTGCAGCCTGACCGGATCACCGTGACGGCGCGGGGGCTGGTGATTGAGTTCGTGAACAAGCCGCTGAGCTGAGCCAGCAGACCGCCGCGGTAACGCGCTAGCCGCGTTGCTCGCCCGCCAGCGCCTGCACATACGCGCGCAGCGAGGTGCGACCGCGGACAGGTGCATCGGGCACGGTGTAATGCCGGTCCAGCGTGATTCCTGTCATTGCCGCATACGATCTGGCCGCAGCACTTGAAAAGCCCATGGCCCTGAAGGCCTCTTCCCATTTCTCGCGCGGCGCAACACGCACCGAGACGGGTTTTTGCAGCGCCTCTCCAAAGGCCACGGCAACATCGCCTGCGCTGTACTGCTCTGGCCCTTCAACATGAAAGAGGCCGGTTTTGCCGGCGGGCTCGGTCATCAGGCGCGCAGCGAACTCACCCAGGTCTTGCGGCGCCACCATGGGCAGCTTGAAGTCCGCCGGGTACATGGAGTCGATCACACCTTCATCCTGCGCGGTCTTCAGCGCCGCGTCCCAGTTGCTCATGTAGTAGGCCGCGCGTATCACGCTGAACGGCACAGCCTGTGCCTCCAGGGCTTTTTCCATGTCGTAAAGAATGCCGAGGTCGCCCGCGCGCTGGACGGGCTGGGCGCCATAGGTGGACTCGGCCACGATCTTCTCGAAGCGTGTACCTTGCAGTGCCTCAATGATGGACGTCACCGTGCTGCGCTCTTCGGCATCGGTGTCGGTGGAGGGAGCCGCCGGCGGATTAAGCAGAAAAAGTCGCGTGCCCTGCTGGAAGACTTTGCGCAGCGACGGTACATCGTGGGCGTCGGCAACAGCGACCTTCGCCCGTTGGGGTACGTCGTGTTTGGTCTTGCCCACCCGGCCGGATTTTTTGGGGTCGTGGGTGATGAGGGTGACGGGCTCGCCCGCACCAATAAGGCGTTTGACCAGCGCCGAGCCGACGTGTCCTGTTCCGCCAAGAATGATATGCATGAGATTCTCCTGGTGTCAAAAGATCCATGCTCGAGGCAGGCGAGGCTCCTCAGTGACAGCCACTGGAGCCCTGGAAAGTCGGAATGCGCCGACAAGGGACAAGGAAGGGCTGCGACGCGTGCGGTCACAAGGAGACAGGCAAAAAAAAGACAGGCCTCGGCCTGTCTTTTTGGATCAGCGGGTATGTATTTGACCCGCGTTGCCGCTTACTTGGTGCCGGCTGCCTTGACGTCGGTCTTGGCTTCTGCCTTGACTGCGCTGGTATCGACCGCAGCGTTGGCCTTGTCGGCGGCGGCTTTGGCCTTCACGGTATCAACCTTGGCATTGGCATCGATAGCGACGCCGGCTGCTTTGGCATCTGCCTTGGTGGTGGCCTTTTCAGCTTTGGTGGTGGCCTTGGCTTTGTCGTCAGCGTCTGCCTTTTCAACCTTGGCGTCGGCCTTGACCTTCGCTTTAGCGGCCTTGGCATCTGCCTTGGCGGTTTTCGCCGCGGCTTTCTCTTCAGCCTTCACCACTTTGGCATCGGCCTTGGCGTCTACCTTGGCTTCGCTTTTCACGGCGGCTGCGACAGACTTGTCGGCCTTGGCTTCAGCCTTGCCAGCAACCGGAGCCGTTTGCGTGGACGATTCGACAGGTGCCGGTGTTTGTGCAGAAGCAATGCCGACGAAGAGGGTAGCAATGAGAGTAGCGAGCAATTTGTTCATGAGAGAGAGTCCTTTGAATGGATGGATGATGGAAATTATTGTTATCACGTAGCCTGTGTTCAACGGCGTGGCATGCAGCGCTGTTGACCCGGCATACACACCGTTGCACAACACACCTGCGCCTTACATCGCTTGTCGCTGTACGGCGACAATACCGCCCCGTTTTGTGCTGGCCTGTAGGATGCGGCGCTTCCACTGTGTAATGAATAAAGCCCGCAGTACGAACGCGCAACATCCACACAACAGGTTGTTATCGTCAGCGGCAGCGCCATCGCCTGCGTTCTGGCAATGCATCCGCGTTTCGATGAGAGCATCACTGATCGTGATCCCATCGGACTCGATCAAGAGATGGGGCAACTCAACGGCATTGGCACGACCACGCACAACCGAAACACGCTGCCACCGAAGCGAAGCATGTTTTCGCCATGCAACCTTCTCAGGGGTTCAGATGGAAGTGAATGGCAGCCTCCAGGGCCCGGTGCAGCGGATTCTTTTGATCCGCCTGAGCGGGCTTGGTGGGAGATACGGTGCGTGTGAAGCGACGCCGCCCCTGCGATTCGCTCTCGATGAAGATCACGAACGCGGAGGTGCCAGCTTTGAGTTCGGCTTCGGTGTAGAAGGCGCGCTGGTATTCGTTCTCGCCTGAGAGCGCGGCATAGCTCGCTGCATCGACCAAGGTA
>NZ_JBFUAZ010000114.1:0-9053 GCF_056406035.1 Polaromonas sp. P1_E1_2
CTCGGAGATCAGCTTGGTATTGAGCATGACTTCCACCGCCGGCGTTCGGCCGCCGTCCTGTGTGCGCAGCAGCCGCTGCGACACGATGGCCTTGAGCGCGGCACCCAGATCGCCCAGCATGGTGCTGCGCACTTCCACCGGGTAAAAGCTCAGGATCCGGTTCAGCGCCTGGTAGCTGTTGTTGGCGTGCATGGTCGCCAGGCACAAATGGCCCGATTGCGCATAGGCAATGGCCGCCGACATGGTTTCGCGGTCGCGGATTTCACCGATCAGAATGACGTCAGGCGCCTGCCGCAACGCATTTTTCAGCGCCACCTGCAGCGATTGTGTATCGCTGCCGACCTCGCGCTGGTTCACAACAGACTTCTTGTTGGTGAACAAAAATTCGACCGGGTCCTCGATGGTGAGGATGTGGCCCAGCGTTGTCTCGTTGCGCAGATCGATCATGGAGGCCAGTGTGGTGCTKTTGCCGGCGCCGGTGGAGCCCACCATCAGCAGCAGGCCGCGCTTTTCCATGATCAGGTCGGCCAGGATGGGCGGCACGTTCAGGCTGTCCAGCGGCGGGATATCGCTGGGGATATAGCGAATCACGGCGGCGTAGGTGCTGCGCTGCTTGAATCCGCTGATACGGAAGTTGCCCAGGCCGGCAATTGGCAGCGCCATGTTGAGCTCACCCATTTCCTCCATCTCTTCGATGCGCTCGGGCGGCAGCACTTCAGCCAGCAGGTTGCGCGGCGCCTCCGGCGGCAGGATCTGCGCATTGATCGGGATGGCCTGGCCATTGATCTTGATCAGGGCGGGCGAATGGGCCGACAGGTAGACGTCAGACGCCTTCTTGTCCACCATCAAACGCAGGATTCTTTCCATCGTGCTCATAGTCCACCCTCTTGATTGAAATGAAATACAACGTTGGCCACCCGGCTTACGGTTCCTCGCCAGCAGGGGCCGCGGAACCGGCTTTGCCGGGCCGCAGGCGCAGCGGCCCCCTCGGGGGGCAGCGCACTACGCGAAGCGAGAAGCGTGGGGGCCATGTCTAGTCGCGGAGTAAATCGTTCAGGCTGGTGGTGGAACGGGTTTTTGCGTCCACGCGCTTGACGATCACCGCGCAGTACATGCTGTACTTGCCGCCGGCCTTTGGCAGGTTACCCGACACCACGACGGAGCCTGCAGGAATGCGGCCGTAGGTGACGGTGTCGGCTTCGCGGTCGTAAATCGGCGTGCTCTGGCCGATGTAGACACCCATAGAGATCACCGAATTTTCTTCGACGATCACGCCTTCGACCACTTCAGAGCGTGCGCCGATAAAGCAGTTGTCTTCAATGATGGTGGGGTTGGCCTGCAGCGGCTCCAGCACGCCGCCCAGGCCGACGCCGCCTGAAAGGTGCACGTTGTTGCCGACCTGCGCGCAGCTGCCCACGGTGGCCCAGGTGTCGACCATGGTCCCTTCGCCAACCCAGGCGCCGATGTTGACGTAGCTGGGCATCAGGATCGCGCCCTTGGCGATGAAGCTGCCGCGGCGGGCCACGGCGGGGGGCACCACGCGCACACCGGTTTCGCGCATTTCGGCTTCGCTCAGGTGCGCAAATTTGGTTTTGACCTTGTCGAAAAAGCCGAGGTCACCGGCGCGCATCAGTTCGTTGTCTTTCAGGCGAAAGCTCAGCAGCACCGCCTTCTTGATCCACTGGTGCGTCGTCCACACACCCACGCTTTCACGGGTGGCCACGCGCAGCGAGCCATTGTTCAGCTGGGAAATCGTTTGCTCCACTGCCTCCAGGATGTCCTTGGGCGCCGACTTGGGCGACAGGTTGGCGCGGTCTTCCCAGGCGGCGTCAATGGTTTGCTGGAGCGCTTGCAGGTTGGCTTGAGTCATGAGAATGGTTTTTCAGTGAACTTTGGATTGGATGAACTGGACGATGCGCTCTGCGGCCTCCACGCATTCGGCGGTTTCTGCCACCAGCGCCATGCGAATTCTGCCGGCGCCGGGGTTGTGCCCCTGCGCATCGCGTGCCAGGTAACTGCCCGGCAACACCACGACATTGTAAAGAGCGAGCAGCTCGCGCGAAAACGCGGTGTCCGAGCCCTTGAATGCTTGGGGGATTCCGGCCCACAGGTAAAAGCCTGCGTCGGGCAGGGCGACGTCCATCACCGCCGACAGCATGGGCGTGACTTTGGAAAATTTTTCGCGGTACATGGCGCGGTTGTCCACCACATGTTGCTCGTCATTCCAGGCGGCAATGCTGGCCGCCTGCACGATGGGGCTCATGGCGCTGCCGTGGTAGGTGCGGTAGAGCAAAAACGGCTTGATCAGCGCCGCATCTCCAGCCACAAAGCCGCTGCGCAGGCCGGGCACATTGCTGCGCTTGGAAAGGCTGGTGAGGGAAATCAGATTCTTGAAGTCATGCCGGCCCAGCTCTGCGGCTGCTTGCAGGCCGCCCAGAGGCGCCTCATCACGGAAGTAAATTTCGCTGTAGCACTCGTCCGAAGCAATCACAAAGCCGTAGCGGTCGCTCAGTTCAAACAGCAGCTTCCATTCGGCCAGCGACATCACCGAGCCTGTGGGGTTGCCGGGCGAGCAGACAAACACCAGCTGGGTTTTGGCCCAGACGTCCGCCGGCACTGCCGCCCAGTCGATGCCGAAGTTGCGCGCCGGGTCGCTGGGGGCGAACCAGGTCTGTGCGCCCGCCAGCAGGGCTGCGCCTTCATAAATTTGATAGAACGGATTCGGGCAGACCACGGTGGCGCCCGGTTTGCTGGCGTCCAGCACGGTTTGCGCCAGTGAAAACAGCGCCTCGCGCGAGCCGTTGACCGGCAGGATTTGCGTGGCCGGGTCCAGTTTCAGGTTGTAGCGGCGGGCCAGCCAGTCGGTCATGGCCTGGCGCAGCTTCGGCTCCCCCAGCGTGCCGGGGTAACTGGCCAGGCCGTCCAGGCTGGCTGTCAGCGCATCCTTGATGAGCTGGGGCGTGGCATGGCGGGGTTCGCCTATGCCAAGGCTGATGGGTTTGTAAGCCGGGTTGGGGGTGACACCGGCGTGCAACTGGCGCAGCCGTTCAAACGGGTAGGGCTGGAGGCGTGAAAGCAGGGGATTCATGCCTTGATTATCCWGCCTCGCCTTGCTCACCCGCCGCCGGTCTGGGTTGCGGTTTGTCATGCCCTGGTCTGATCGCTATTAAATTAATAGCTGCTCGCGCTTGTCCTTGTTGGGCTTCAGGCTGATTTCATCCAAATTTCCCTGGTAGCCAGCCATTTTCAGGCAGCGCAGGGCCGGGCGTCACCCTGACAGACCGCCGCCGTGCGAAGCAAAGTGTTTCACGCCGGGCCCGTCAAGGGCCTTTTTCCCGGCAAAATCTGCGTCCCGCTCGGGTAACATGGCGGACCGTGCGCTACTGAAAGTGGTACACGGCGTGTGTCAGCGTTTTTCCGTAAAACGCCATAAAAATCAACGAGTTAGGGTTGTAATTCCCTACCTCAGGCTCAAAAAAACAGGGACAGCCGTGCGTCTCAATTCGATCAAGCTATCTGGTTTCAAATCATTCGCAGAGCCCACCAATTTCGTACTGCCGGGCCAACTGGTCGGTGTGGTGGGCCCCAACGGTTGCGGCAAGTCCAACATCATGGACGCGGTGCGCTGGGTGCTGGGCGAAAGCAAGGCCTCCGAGCTGCGCGGCGAGTCCATGCAGGACGTCATCTTCAACGGCACCACCACACGCAAGCCCGCCAGCCGCTCCAGCGTGGAACTGGTCTTTGACAACGCCGACCACCGCGCCGGCGGCCAGTGGGGCCAGTTTGTCGAGATCGCCGTCAAGCGCGTGCTGACGCGCGACGGCACCTCCAGCTACTACATCAACAACCAGCCGGTGCGCCGCCGCGACGTGCAGGATGTATTCCTGGGCACCGGCCTGGGTCCGCGCGCCTACGCCATCATCGGCCAGGGCACCATCAGCCGCATCATCGAGTCCAAACCCGAAGAGCTGCGCCTCTTCCTCGAAGAGGCCGCCGGTGTTTCCAAATACAAGGAGCGCCGCCGCGAGACCGCCAACCGCCTGTCCGACACGCGCGAAAACCTGACACGTGTCGAAGACATCCTGCGTGAGCTGAACGCCAATCTTGACCGGCTTGAAAAGCAGGCCGAGGTGGCCATGCGTTACAACACGCTGCATGCCGACGCGAGCCTGAAGCAGCACCAACTGTGGTTCCTCAAACGCGCCGAAAGCGAAGCCGACCAGTCCAAGGTCAAGGCTGACGCCGAAAAAGCCGTGAACGACCTGGAAAGCCGCGTGGCCGACCTGCGCCACATCGAGGCCGACCTCGAAACCATTCGCCAGGCGCACTACTCGGCCGGCGACCAGGTCAACCAGGCCCAGGGCAAGCTCTATGAGGCCAGCGCCGAAGTCGGGCGCCTGGAGGCCGAGATCCGCTTTGTGGTCGACGGCCGTCAGCGTGTCGAGCAGCGCCTGGCCCAGCTCAAGGAACAAACCGCCCAGTGGGCCACACGCAAGGAAGACGCCGCCGTCGAGACGGAAAACCTCGCCGCGCAGGCCATTGAAGCCGAAGAAAAAGCCGAGCTCCTGGCTGCGCAGACCGAAGAGCACCAGACCCAACTGCCCGCCCTGGAAGACGCCCTGCGCCAAGCCCAGGCCAAAGCCAACGAGCAGCGTACCAGCGTCGGCCAGGTGCAGCAGCAAATCCAGGTGCTGGCCGCCGACCAGCGCAACATCGAAGAGCAGTCGCGCAGCCTGGGATTGCGGCTGGAAAAGCTCACGGCAGACCGCAACGCACTCAACGCGCCCGACGAAGCCCGTCTGGCCAACCTGACCACKCAGTTCACCGCCGCACAGGAAGCCCAGGCTGAAGCCGAAGCCCGCCTGCACGAGTTGACCGACAGCGTGCCGCAGCTCGACGAAGAGCGCCGCACGCTGCAGCACACCGTCAACACCGAATCCGCCAAGCGGGCCGACCTGTCGGCGCGCATGGAAGCGCTCAAGGCCCTGCAGGAAAAGGTCAAAACCGACGGCAAGCTCAAGCCCTGGCTGGCCAAGCACGGCCTCGATGGCCTGCAAGGCCTGTGGAGCCGCATCCACATCGAACAAGGTTGGGAAAACGCGCTTGAAGCCGCGCTGCGCGAGCGCCTGGGCGCACTCGAAGTCAGTCGGCTCGACATGGTGCGCGGCTTTGCCGGTACCGACGGGCGCGATACGCCGCCCGCCAAGCTCTCGTTTTACTCACCGCCCAGCGCCGCCGCACCCGCCCGCACCAATGCGGCCATCACACTCAAACCGCTGACCGAATTGCTGCGCCTGAACGACGCTGGCCAGTCTGCGTTACTGGGTGACTGGTTGCAGGGTTGCTACACGGCGCAAAGCCTGGACGACGCCCTGGCCGCACGCGACAAGCTGCAGGCCGGCGAAGTGATTTATGTGCAAAGCGGCCATGCCGTGACGCACCACAGCGTGAGTTTTTACGCCCAGGATTCCGAACAGGCCGGCCTGCTTGCCCGCGCCCAGGAAATCGAAAACCTCGACAAGCAGCTCAAGGCCCAGGCCCTGATCAGCGAAGAGGCCCGTTCCGCGCTGATTCGCGCCGAAGCCGCTTACGCCGACGCCGCCCAGCGCCTTGCCACGGCACGCCGCGAAACCGCCGAAGGCCAGAGCCGCACCCATGAGCTGCAGGTCGAAGTGCTGCGCCTGACGCAACTGGCCGAGCAGACCCGGGCCCGCAGCGAGCAGATTCAGGCCGACATGGCCGAAATCGAAGCGCAGCTTGGCGAATTGCAGGAGCGCAAGGTCACGGCTGAAGGCCGTTTTGAAGAGCTTGATATGCAACTGGCCGACAGCCAGGAACGCCACGCGCAGCTGGATGACCGCGTGATCGAAACCGAGCGCAAGCTGGGCGAATCACGTGAGCAGCAGCGCACGCTGGAACGCCAGGCGCAGGAAGCCACGTTTGCGTTGCGCAGCTTGGCCTCCCGCCGCGAAGAGCTAACCCGTTCCATCGACATTGCCGCCCAGCAAGCCAGCTCCATTGCAAGTGAAGAAGCGCAAGCCCGTGAAGAGCTCACGCGCCTGACAGACGCCGCAGCGCAGGCCGGCCTGCAAAGCGCGCTGAGCGTGAAGCTCGAGCGTGAGGCCGATCTGGGCGCCAAGCGCAGCCAGTACGACGACCTGACCAACAAGCTGCGCGCCAGCGACGAGCGGCGCCTGCAACTGGAGCGCGAGCTGGATCCGCTGCGCCAGCGCATCACCGAGTTCCAGCTGAAAGAGCAGGCAGCGCGCCTGGGCTTTGAGCAATACGCGCAGTTGCTGGCCGACGCGCAGGCCGACCTGGCTGCGGTGGAGCAATCCATCCAGTCCGGCAACGTGCGACTGACCGGCCTGCAAGGCGAAATCGACCGTATCAACCGCGAAATCCAGTCGCTGGGCGCCGTCAACCTGGCCGCGCTCGACGAGCTGAGCACCGCGCGCGAACGCAAGCAGTTCCTAGACGCGCAGTCCGCCGACCTGAATGAAGCCATGACCACGCTGGAAGATGCGATCAAGAAGATCGACATCGAAACGCGCGACCTGCTCTCAAGCACCTTCGACACGGTCAACGGCCATTTCGGCCGGATGTTCCCCGAACTCTTCGGCGGCGGCAATGCCAAGCTCATGATGACGGGCGAGGAAATCCTCGACGCCGGCGTGCAGGTGATCGCCCAGCCGCCTGGCAAGAAGAACCAGACCATTCACCTGCTTTCAGGTGGCGAAAAGGCGCTCACGGCCATCGCCCTGGTGTTTGCGATCTTCCAGCTTAACCCCGCACCTTTCTGTTTGCTGGATGAGGTTGACGCGCCGCTGGACGACGCCAACACCGAGCGCTATGCCAAGCTGGTGCGCTCCATGAGCAAGGAAACGCAGTTCCTCTTCATCAGCCACAACAAGATCGCCATGGAAATGGCCGAGCAGTTGATTGGCGTGACCATGCAGGAGCAGGGCGTGTCGCGCATCGTGGCGGTGGACATGGAAGCCGCCATCGGTTTCGCAGAAGCAGCCTGACCCCAAAATGAGCACTTTGCAGATCAGTCTGGCGGTGGTGGGCGGGCTGGTGCTGGCCGGCGTGGTGGCACACAGCGCCTGGTCGTCGCGCAGGAACCTGCCCAAGCAGGCCACACCGGAAGCCCCCGCTCCCGAGCAAGAGCTTGCACCCGCACAAAGTGGCGAAGGTGCCGCAGCTGAACGGCAGGAACCCAGCTTTGACGTGGATTCTGGCCTGGCATCGCTGGCCTCGCTCGCCACGATGAATGCATCCGAAAGAAAACCAGGCCTTGACGTGCTGATTGATGCCGTTGCGCCCGTGGTGATTGAGGGCATGGTGTCGGGCGAAGCCGCGCTTGCCGCCATGCCCAGCACGCGCCGGGCCGGCAGCAAGCCTTTCGGCGTGGAAGGCCTGAGCGCCATTACCGGCGAATGGGAATTTCCCACAGCAGGGCATCGTTACAGCGCCTTTCAGTGCGGCGTGCAGCTGGCCAACCGTACCGGTGCGCTCAACCAGATTGAATACTCTGAATTCGTGATGAAGGCGCAGGCGTTTGCCGATGCGGTGGGCGGCGAGCCGGAGTTTCCGGAAATGCTGGACGAGGTGGCGCGAGCCCGCGAACTCGACCAGTTTGCCAGCGGCCATGACGCACAGCTGAGCTTTACCCTGCGCGCCGTCAACACGGCCTGGAGTCCGGGTTATGTCCACCAAAGTGCGGCCCGGCTGGGTTTCGTTCCAGGTTCCATTCCCGGGCGCATGGTGTTGCCGGCAAGCCAGCAGGGGCAGGCTCCCATCCTGGGGCTGGCTTTTGATACTCAGGCTGCAATGGCCGAAGACCCGGAGCAGACCGCGCTGCGTGAACTGACGCTGTCGCTCGACGTTCCACAGGTTTCCCGCTCTGAGCAGCCTTTTGCACGCATGTGCGAAGCCGCGCTCTCCCTGGCCGCCAATATGGACGGCGTGATCATCGACGACAACGGCAACCTGATCCGACCTGAGGCGATGGAGGTCATCCATGCAGACCTGGAGCAGCTGTATGACACGCTCGACAGCCGCGATTTGTCGGCGGGCTCGGTGTTGGGGCGCCGGCTTTTTTCCTGAATTTCCCGGGCTTTTCGCCCGTTTCCGACTTTCTTCATGGCCATCAAAGACCTGTTTGCGCAGCCCGAACCCTCGCCGCAGCCGGCCTCCGCCGCGGAGCGCGTCGCTGCGTTGCGCGCAGAGCTGCATCTGCACGCRCACCGCTACTACGTGCTCGATGAGCCCACGATTCCCGATGCCGAGTACGACAAGCTGTTCAAAGAGTTGCAGGCGCTTGAGGCGGCTCATCCGGAACTGCTGACACCCGATTCACCGACCCAGCGCGTGGGCGGCAAGCCGCTGGACCAATTCGCCAGTGTGCGCCACAAGGTGCCCATGCTCAGCATTCGCACTGAAACCGACACGGAAGCCACAGGCGCCCAGAATTTCGATACCCGCGTGCGCAAGGAGTTGGGTCTGGCGGAATCCGATCCGCCTGTCGAATATGTCGCGGAACTCAAGTTCGATGGCCTGGCGATGAGCCTGCGTTATAAAAACGGTATCCTGGTGCAGGCCGCCACGCGCGGTGACGGTGAAGTCGGCGAGGACGTAACGCAGAACATCCGGACCATCAACCAGATTCCGCTTCGATTGCCTGCCGACGCTCCGCCGGTCATGGAAGTGCGTGGCGAGGTTTATATGCGCCGCGCTGACTTCGARGCGCTCAACGAGAAGCAGCGCGAGAAGATCGCGCAAGGCGCCAAGGGCGAAAAAACCTTCGTCAATCCGCGCAACGCCGCGGCTGGCGGCGTGCGCCAGCTGGATCCAGCGTTGGCCGCGCGGCGGCGCTTGAGTTTTTTTGCTTACGGTTTGGGGGATATCTCTCCGCCGGAAGAGGGCGGTCCGGCGTTCGAAACCCATTTTCAGCTCCTGCTAACACTCAAATCATGGGGTTTTCCGGTCGCAGCCCAGACGCAACTTGCGCAAGGCGCTCCTGAATTAATAGCATTCCACCAGACCATGGG
>NZ_JBFUAZ010000115.1:0-8965 GCF_056406035.1 Polaromonas sp. P1_E1_2
GTCCGGTCGACTACGCCCGGGCTATCGCCGATACCGCCCTGCTGGCGCTGATCGCCAGTCTTGGCCTGGCGCAGCTCTCCCATGAAACCACGCCGGCCCTGGCCCAGCTCGGGTTCACGGCGCTGGCCTTTTACGCCATGGCAGCAAGCCCCTACCGTGCGGCCACCAAAATCCTCGGCCCGGCATTCGGTCTGCTGATCGGGCTTGCAGGACTCGCCCTGAGCGGTGCTCCCACACTGGCATTGCTGATTGGCATGGGCGGGGCACTGGTGGAATGGACTCACATGCGCTGGGGCACCGGCCAGTCCGATCCTGCAGCCAGGCAACAGTCCTGGCACTGGGTGCTGCTGATCACCGGCATCACGCTGCTGGTAGCGCTGCTGGCCCATGGGTTGGACCTGTGGCGCTGGAGAATTCACCTGCCGGGCGCAGACGGTCAGTCCGCCCTGAAAGACTGGCGCAGCCTGGGTCGCCTGCTGCTGTGGTTTACCTGGCCGGCCTGGCCGCTGGCGATGTGGACACTTTATCGCTGGCGCAGGCAGCTGGCCAGCCGCCATGTCGCCTTGCCATTGTGGTTCGCCGCGATGGCCGTGGCCGCCACGCTGACGACCACAGCCTCGGACCGCAGCCTGCTGCTGAGCCTGCCGCCGCTGGCAGCGCTGGCTGCCTTCGCGCTCCCCACACTCAAACGCAGCGTGGCCTCGCTGATTGACTGGTTCACACTGCTGTTTTTCACCGGCTGCGGCATCATCATCTGGGTGGTCTGGATTGCCATGCAGACTGGCGTTCCGCGTCAACCCGCAGCCAACGTCGCCAAACTCGCACCGGGGTTTGAACCCAGCTTCTCGTGGCTGGCGTTTCTGGCCGCACTGCTGGCCACCCTGGCCTGGGCCTGGCTCGTCAAATGGCGCGCCGGCGCGCAGCGTGCGGCCATCTGGAAATCGCTGGTACTGCCTGCCGGCGGCGCCACCCTGTGCTGGCTGCTGCTGATGACGCTCTGGCTGCCCCTGCTCGACTATGCCCGCAGCCTTGCGCCCCTGTCGCGCCAGATCGCAAATCTCGTCGACAAAAGCGCCTGCGTTGAGATTTACGGCGTAGGCAGTGCGCAGGCCGCCGCGCTGCAGTACCACGGCGGGCTCGAGCTCCGGCAAGCCGGAACGCAGGCAAGCTGCCCCTACCTGATTGTGGATGTCGAGGCGCAGCCAACGCTCAGCCGCGTCGTTAATTTGCCCGATTGGGCCTTCCAGGCGACGGTGCGCCGACCCACGGACAAGACGGAAAACGTCCTGCTGTTCAAGCGGGTGGGCCTTCCCCGCCCGAACTCAAGAACCAGCCCTTGAGCGAACTCAAGATCATCAGCCAGCACGCGGGCACCGTGCTCGTCGGGCAACTGGCCGTCATGGCCTTCGGTGTGGCCGACACGGTGATTGCAGGCCGCTACAGCGACGAGGCCCTGGCCGCGCTGTCGGTAGGATCGGCGCTTTACATCAGTGTTTACGTTGGCCTGATCGGCATTGTCCAGGCGCTGCTGCCCATCTGGGCCGAAATGATGGGCGCGCGCCGCCATGAGGCGGTAGGTGCTTCGCTGCGCCAAAGCATGTACCTGTGCGGTTTTATCGTGGTGGTGGGTATGGCAGCTATGCTCTTCCCCGGCCCCCTGCTGCGCTGGGCACAAGTGCCTGAACTGATGCGCGATGAGGTACAGCGTTACCTTGCGGTGCTGGCCTTTGCGTTCGCACCATCCCTGCTGTTTCGCATCTACAGCACCTTCAACCAGGCACTGGGCAAGCCGCTGTTGGTCACCTGGCTGCAGGTCGGCGCCCTGCTGGTCAAGATCCCCCTGTCTATCTGGCTGGTGGCCGGCGGTGCCGGCGTAGAACCCATGGGCGCTGTCGGCTGCGCATGGGCCACGCTGATTGTGAACTACCTGCTGCTGGCGCTGGCCATCCTGATGCTGCGCACACAGACGCTGTACCTGCCCTATCGCATCTGGCAACGCATGGAACGGCCGGACTGGCTGCAAATAGGTCACTTCGCCAGGCTCGGCATTCCCGGCGGCCTGGCTTATCTGGTGGAAGTGACGTCGTTCACGCTGATGGCACTCTTCATCGCCCGCCTCGGCACCGTGGCCTCCGCAAGCCACCAGATTGCATCCAGCGTGGCCGCGGTTCTCTACATGATGCCGCTGTCCATGGCCATCGCGTGCAGTGCCCGCGTTTCGTTCTGGATAGGCGCAGGACGCCCGGATTACGCAAAACGCGTGGTGCTGCTGGGGCTGAAGCTCACAGGGCTCGCGGCGCTGACACTCGCGGCCGTGGTTTCAATGGCCGGCCCCGTGCTGGCAGGCTGGTACTCCGGCAACCCGGAAATCGTCGCGCTGGCCTCCGCTTTGCTGGTGTGGGTTGCGTTCTATCACGTCGCCGATGCAACACAGGCCCTGACGGCCTTTTTGCTCCGCTGCTACCGCATCACCATTGCGCCGCTGGCCCTTTATGGCGTGCTGCTATGGGGCCTTGGGCTTCTGGGGGGCTATCGTCTGGCTTACGACGGCATTGCAGGCCAGGCCGCGACGCAGTCCGCCAGCAGTTTCTGGGCGGCCAGCACGCTCGCCATTGGCCTCGTTGCGGCATGTTTTCTGGCTCTGTTGTGGCATGCAGTCAGGCGCAGCCTGAAGGTGACTCAAACTGGTTGAGTCCGGCGAACGCGCACGACGGGAAAAATGATGGAAAAGCAGGAGCCGTGCCCCGGTTCACTTTGAATGTTGAGCTCAGCACCGTGACGCTGGGCGACATGTTTGACGATGGCAAGGCCCAGGCCGGTGCCCCCGGTTTCACGCGATCGGCTGCGGTCGATACGGTAAAAACGTTCCGTCAGGCGTGGCAGGTGCTCAGGCGCGATACCCGGCCCGGTGTCCTTGACCTTGAACTCACCACGCCCGTCCTCCAGCAGCGCCCAGCTGACGCGGACCAAACCGCCCTCCGGCGTGTAGCGCACTGCATTGGTTACCAGATTGGACATCGCGCTATAAAGCTCGGTCTGTACCCCGGCGATTTCGGTGCCTGGCCCCTGGTCAAATTCCAGCTGGTGGCCCTGCGGCGCAATCACCAACGACAAGGCCCTTGCCTCCTGCTCTGATTGGGCCATCAGCGCACTGACGGTCATCCAGTCACTGGCGCCCGGAAACGGGCTGCCTTCCAGTCGCGACAGGGTCAGCAGGTCATTCACCAGCGTCTGCATGCGCTGCGACTGCTGCGACATCAGCGCCAGGTAGCGGGCACGCTCCGGCTCCTTGAGCGGCAGCGTTTGCAAGGTTTCGATAAAACCCGACAGGACTGTCAATGGCGTGCGGATCTCATGCGACACATTGGCCACAAAGTCGCGACGCATGGCTTCTGCCAGCTCCACGGCCGTGATGTCCCGCGACAGTAGCAGCTTGCGGTTTTTGCCATAGGAATGCACATGCACCGACAGCTTCACCGGGCGGGCCGGCGTGCTGAAGTTGCCCGGGATCACCACGTCGTGCGAGAAATCACCCGCTGCCATATAAGCCTTGAAGGCCGGGTCACGCACCAGGTTGGCGATGTGCTGCAGCACGTCGCGCTGGGCGTCAAACCCGAAGTGCTGGCTGGCCATCTGGTTGCACCACTCGATACGGCCTTGCGCGTCGAGCAGCACCACGCCGCTCGGCGAGGCCTGCATGGCCGCCAGGAATTCATCGAGGCGCGCCTGGCTTTCCTGGAACTGTTGATCGCGATTCTTGAGCAGCCGGCGGGTCCGGTCCGCTACCTCGCCCCATACACCGGGAAGGCTGGGGGCGCTGCCGGCCGTCACGGCCGGTGTATCGTTGTTTTGTTCGATGCGCAGCCAGCGCAGCAGGCGGCCGATGTAGAAGCTGTCGATGACCAGCCAGACCATAGCCCCCACAGCCAAGCCTATGCCCAGTCCGAAGGTCAAGCCGTTTGCGGTGCGCGCCCAAAAGCCCAAACCGCCGCCAACAATCATGCAGGCGGCAAAAACAATCCACCGATTGATCATGCGCTGGATTGTGCCGCAGCGACCGGGTTGTTGGCGGCCATCGCCGTCAGCCGGTAGCCGGCGCCGCGCACAGTTTCCACCATGGTGCCCGCTGCGCCCAAGGCCTCACGCAGACGCTTGACGTGGACGTCGACGGTGCGCTCTTCAATGAACACGTGGTCGCCCCACACCTTATCGAGCAGGGAGCTGCGGCTGTGGACGCGCTCGGCGTGTTTCATCAGGTAGTGCAGCAGCTTGAACTCGGTCGGGCCCAGCTTGAGCTCCTGGCCCAGGTAGGAAATGCGATGCGTGGCGGCGTCCAGGACCAGCCCGCCGACGGTCACGCTGTCGTTCACCGACTCGGGAGCGCGGCGCCGCAGCACGGCACGTATGCGCGCCAACAGTTCCTGGGTAGAAAACGGCTTGGTGATGTAGTCGTCGGCGCCGGCATCCAGCCCGGCCACCTTGTCGGGCTCGTCACCGCGTGCCGTCAACATGAGGATGGGAATGCTCTTGGTACGCGCCTGCTTGCGCCAGTGACGCGCCAACGCCAGGCCGCTTTGCCCCGGCAGCATCCAGTCGAGCAGGATGGCATCGGGCAACACAGCGTCGAGTTCGCGCTGGGCCGACACACTGTCTTCCGCCACCACGGGGTCAAAGCCACCATGCCGCAGGTTGACGGCAATCAACTCGGCAATGGCTGGCTCGTCTTCAACAATCAGTATGCGTGGCAGGTGTTTCATTCCGTCTTTACTTTACTGCGGATTCAATCTGTTCCATCGGCGTGTGCCGCACGTCGGCGCCCTTGACGATGTAAATGATGAATTCTGCGATGTTCTTGGCATGGTCGCCCACGCGCTCGATGGCCTTGGCCACAAACAGCAGGTCCAGGCTAGGCGAAATCGTGCGCGGGTCTTCCATCATGTAAGTGATGAGCTTGCGCACAAAACCGTCGAATTCCTGGTCGATCTGGTCGTCTTCCTTGAGGATGGAAACCGCGACCGCGGTGTCCAGCCGGGCAAAAGCATCCAGTGCCTTGCGCAGCAGGCCGGAAGCAAGCTCCGCCGCGATGCGCAGGTCGGACGAAGGCAGGGCACGGGCCGATCCGCTTTCTATGATGGACTTGACCATGCGGGCAATCTTCTCGGCCTCGTCGCCGGCACGCTCGAGGTTGGCTGTGGTCTTGGAAATCGCAATCAGCAGGCGCAGGTCGCGAGCCGTAGGCTGGCGCCGCGCAATGATGGACGACAGCTCGCGGTCGATGTCGATTTCCATCGCGTTGACGCGCGATTCGGTTTCGATCACCTGGTTGGCGCTTTCGGCGCTGAACTGGGACAGCGCATAGATGGCCAGGCGAATCTGCGACTCGACGAGGCCACCCAACTCCATCACGCGCGAAGAGACGCCGTTGAGTTCGCTGTCAAACTGGGTCGATAGGTGTTTATCAGGCATGTGTGCTCCCTAATCCGTATCAGCCGAAACGGCCGGTKATGTAGTCTTCGGTTTCTTTACGTTTTGGCTTGAAGAACAAGTCTTCGGTTGCGCCAAACTCAACCAGGTCGCCCAGATACATATAGGCGGTGTAGTCGCTGCAGCGGGCCGCCTGCTGCATGTTGTGCGTCACGATGACTACCGTGTATTCGTTCTTGAGCTCGGCAATCAGCTCTTCCACCTTGGCGGTGGAAATAGGGTCCAGCGCCGAACAGGGCTCGTCCAGCAGCAGCACTTCAGGCTTGATGGCGATGCCGCGGGCAATGCACAGGCGTTGCTGCTGGCCGCCCGAGAGGCTGGAGCCGCTCTGGTTCAGCTTGTCCTTGACTTCCGTCCACAGCGCGGCCTTGCGTAGCGCCCATTCCACGCGCTCGTCCATGTCCGAAGCGTTCAGGCTTTCGAACAGTTTCAC
Organism: Polaromonas sp. P1_E1_2; assembly: GCF_056406035.1. NCBI lineage: Bacteria > Pseudomonadati > Pseudomonadota > Betaproteobacteria > Burkholderiales > Comamonadaceae > Polaromonas > Polaromonas sp. P1_E1_2. The sequence continues at coordinate 5,918 of NZ_JBFUAZ010000115.1, forward strand.
GCCAAAGGCGATGTTGTCGTAGATCGACATCGGGAACGGCGTCGGCTTCTGGAACACCATGCCGACCTTGGAGCGGATCAGCGCCACGTCTTTTTTGGACGTCAGCAGGTTCTCACCGTCGAACATGATTTCACCTTCAGCGCGCTGCTCGGGGTAGAGCTCATACATGCGGTTGAAGATGCGCAGCAGCGTGGACTTGCCGCAGCCCGAGGGGCCGATGAAGGCCGTGACCTTCTTCTCGGGAATTTCCAGGTTGATGCTTTTGAGGGCGTGGAACTTGCCGTAGTAGAAGTCGAGGTTCTTGACCGAAATTTTCGATTGTTCGCGTGATGCAGTAGGGGTATCCATCTGTGACCTTGTTGTGTTGTGTGGTCTAAAGGAAAGGCGTCAGCCTGTCAGTTTTTGGCACGTGTCAATACACGCGCCAGGATGTTCAGGCCAAGCACTGCCATGGTGATCAGGAATACGCCTGCCCATGCCAGTTGCTGCCAGTTCTCATAAGGGCTCAGTGCAAACTTGAAGATCGTCACGGGCAAGCTCGCCATGGGCTGGCTCAGGTCAGACGTCCAGAACTGGTTGTTCAGCGCCGTGAACAGCAGCGGCGCCGTTTCACCGGCAATCCGCGCCACGGCCAGCAGGATGCCGGTCGTCACGCCGGCACGTGCGGCGCGCAAGGTGATGCTGGTGATGACTTTCCATTTCGGTGCGCCCAAGGCGTAAGCCGCTTCACGCAGGCCTGGCGGCACCAGTTGCAGCATGTTTTCCGTCGTGCGAATCACCACGGGAATAACGATCAGTGCCAGCGCCAGGACACCGGCCCAGCCCGAATAGGATTTGAACTGCGACACGACGACCGTGTACACAAACAGGCCAATCACGATGGATGGTGCAGACAGCAGGATGTCGTTGACGAAGCGCGTCACGGATGCCAGCATGCCCTTGGTGTTGTATTCGGCCAGGTAGATGCCCGCCATGATGCCGATCGGCGTGCCCACAAAAGTGGCCAGCAGCACCATCAGGAAGGAGCCGTAAATTGCGTTGGCGATACCGCCCTCTTCATTGGGCGCCGGCGTCATCTGGGTCAGGGTTGCCCATGAAAGACCGCCCACGCCCAGGCGAATCGTTTCCCACAAAATMCATGCCAGCCAGAACAGGCCAAAGGACATGGCTGCGAGGGAGAGGACCAGCGCAATCCGGTTGACCCGCTTGCGGCGGGCAAACTTGGCCAACCGCGCATCGTGCATCACGGCGCTCATGTTTTCACCCCTTCACTTTTTCGCAGTTGGGCCAGCAGCAGCTTGGACAGCGACAGCACGACAAACGTGATGAAGAACAGCACCAGGCCCAGGTAAATCAAAGCAGCCTGGTGCAGGCCCTCGCCGGCTTCAGCGAACTCGTTGGCCAGCGCCGACGTGATGCTGTTGGCCGCCTGAAAGAGGCTCAGCGAATCGAGCTGGTTGAAGTTGCCGATGACGAAGGTCACCGCCATGGTTTCGCCCAGCGCACGGCCCAGGCCCAGCATGATGCCGCCCACCACACCGGCCTTGGTGTAAGGCAGCACGACTTTGGAGACAACTTCCCAGGTGGTGGAGCCCAGCCCATAGGCGGATTCCTTGAGCAAAACCGGCGTGACCTCGAACACGTCCCGCATCACCGAGGCGATGAAAGGAATGATCATGATGGCCAGGATGATGCCGGCCGACAAAATGCCGATACCCACAGGAGGGCCAGACACCAGCGCGCCCAGATAAGGCACGCCGCTCAAAAGGCTTTGCAGCGGCTGCTGTACGTAGGTGGCCAGGATGGGGCCGAACACCAGCAGGCCCCACATGCCGTAGACGATGGACGGCACGGCGGCGAGCAGTTCGATGGCGGTGCCCAGGGGCCTTTTGAGCCATGCGGGTGACAACTCGGTCAGGAACAGCGCGATGCCGAAGCTCACCGGCACCGCGATGAGCAGTGCGATCAATGACGTGGCAATGGTGCCGTAAATCATGACCAGTCCGCCGTACTCGCCCTTGACAGGGTCCCAGACGCTGCTGGTGAGGAAGCCGAGGCCGTATTTGCTGATCGCTGGCCACGCCCCGATGACGAGGGAAACCAGGATGCCGGCCAGCAGGGCCAGTGTCAGCCAGGCCGCGCCCTGCGCAGCCCAGCCGAAAAGCCGGTCTGCCAGGGGGCTTCTGCGCACAGTGCCGCCAGGAGGAGGATTGGTCATATCGCGTCCGGTCGCTTTTGCCGGGTGGTCAAAAGCGGCCCGGCTAGCCGGAAGTGTAGAGGACACGTGAGAAACCCCTATGGTATGTAACGACTGCGGAAAATCAGCTTGTTGCGCTTGTTGCGCTTATTTGTAAGCGACAACCTTGCCCGAGGTGTCCTTGATGTCGCCCCAGGCTTTTTCAATGATGGTTTTCACGGCGGCAGGCATGGGCACATAGTCCAGGTCGTCGGCAGTTTTGTCGCCGTTTTTGTAAGCCCACTCAAAGAACTTGAGTGAAGCAGCGGCCTGGGCAGGCTTGTCCTGGACTTTCTGCATCAGGATGAAAGTAGCGCCGGTGATGGGCCACGAATCCTTGCCAGGCTGCTCGGTCAGGATCTGGTAGAAGCTCTTGGACCACTCGGCACCTGCGGCGGCGGCCTTGAATGCGCCATCTTCAGGCGACACGAAGTTGCCAGCGGCGTTCTTCAGCTGGGCAAAAGTCATCTTGTTTTGCTTGACGTAGGCGTATTCCACATAGCCGATCGAATTAGGCAGACGGCCGACGAATGCCGCCACGCCTTCATTGCCCTTGCCGCCAGCGCCTACGGGCCAGTTCACTGCGGTGCCCTCTCCCACTTTGGACTTCCACTCGGCATTGACCTTGCTCAGGTAGTTGGTGAAGATGAAGCTGGTGCCGGAGCCGTCGGCGCGGCGCACCGGTGCGATGGCGGCGTCAGGCAGGGGCAGCGTGGGGTTCAGGGCCTTGATGGCCGGGTCGGTCCACTTGGTGATCTTGCCAAGGTAGATGTCGCCCAGCACCTGGCCGCTCAGCTTGAGCTGGCCGGTGG
>NZ_JBFUAZ010000116.1:0-8933 GCF_056406035.1 Polaromonas sp. P1_E1_2
GCCATCAAGTACACGCAGTTGAACGGTTCGTATGACTTCGGCGTGGTCAAGCTGCTCGGCGCTTACGGTACTGTGAAGAACGGCACCACCCCCGTGACCGGTTTGGCACAGGACAAAGYGACAGAGTATCAAATTGGCCTTGACTTCCCAGTCAACAGCACGTTCACCCTGTCCGGCGGTTATGCCCGCTCCAAGAGCACCCGCCCAGCTGGTGCTTCCGAGCTGAAGCGTACCGGCTATAGCCTGGCTGGTCTGTATGCGCTCTCCAAGCGTACGAACCTGTACGCTGGTGTTCAGAGCGGCAAGGAAACCGGTGCCGGTGTGACCGATCGCAAGACCAGCACCTACGGTGTTGGCGTTCGCCACACGTTCTAATCCAGGTTGGATCTAAACCCGGGCTTGCCTGGGTTCTCTCAAAAGCCGTTTCAGTGAAACGGCTTTTTTCTTTGGGTCGATTGAAATCTGGCTAAAAAGCCGATTCTGGCAAGCAGAAATCCTGGGTTTTCGCTGGCGTTGTTTCTTTTCCACGGGTCCCCGCCYATTTGTGGCTTGAGCACAACGGCTTGACTGTTTTTTCGGGCATTCCTTTGCGAATTGAAGCCCAGTCTGGTGCAATAGACCCAACTTCCCGAAACGGGGGTTGGCCCGGGTCTCTGGTGGTGCCATAAAGGCGAAAGTCTGAAATGGTCCCCGTGCCGGAGCCCTATGTTTAACCTTGGAGAAACTCTCAATGAAAAAGACTCTTATCGCCCTGGCTGCACTCGCTGCAACCGCTGGCGTCGCACATGCCCAATCCTCTGTGACCCTGTACGGCGTTGCCGATGCATTCGTTGGTCAAGAGAACGTTAAAGTTCAATCGGCTACCACCAACACCAGCATCAGCAACAGCAAGGTCGACGGTAGCGGCTTGAGCAGCTCGCGTTGGGGCATGCGCGGTAGCGAAGACCTCGGCGGCGGCATGGCTGCTGTGTTCACCCTCGAAGGCGGCTTCGGCATTGACAGCGGTGCGTTGGCCAATGCCGGCGGCAGCAGCGCAACCGCTTCGGCCAGCGTCCTGTTTGGCCGTACCGCTTCCGTGGGCCTGAAAGGCAGCTTCGGTGAAGTTCGCCTCGGTCGCCAGTACACCGCTTACGACTCGCTGCGCGGCGCTACCAACAACACGTATGACTCCAACACGTTCGCCACCACCGGCACCGTGTGGGGCGTTGGTCTGCAAGACTACAGCAACCGTGCCAACAATTCCATCCGTTATGACTCCCCAGTTTTCTCTGGCTTCAGCGGTTCGGTGATGTACGCATTTGGTGAAGACAAGTCGGCAACGGTTTCTGCTTCCAGCAGCGCCAGCGCCCACATCAAGTACGCCAATGGCCCTCTGCTGGTCGGTTACGGCTACCAGGCTGAAAAGTCCAACGGCATCAGCACGATGTTCTCCGGCGCGAACGGCCTTGGCGCCAACAGCATCGCTTCCGCTGCCAGCAACGCAGGTACCCCATCTCCGCTCGTGACTACCCGCAAGTACAACTTGCTGGGCGCTACGTATGACTTCGGCGTTGCCAAGCTCGTCGGTAGCTACAACACCGCCAAGGGCCTGATCGCCGCTGGTGTGGATGCCAAGGACAAGGAATACCAAGTGGGCGTGAGCGTTCCGTTTGGCGCCGCTTCCATTGCTGCTGGTTATACCCGTACCAAGAGCGAGTTCGCCGGTATCAGCCGCAAAGGCACCGGCTACAGCCTGCTGGGTACCTATGACCTGTCCAAGCGCACCACGCTGTACACCGGTTACACCAATGTCAAGGGCGAGTCCGCAACGGACCTGACCCGTACCGACAAGAAAACCTTGTTCGCTGCTGGTGTTCGCCACACGTTCTAATCTGAAGCTGGCTTAAGCCAGTTTTTGATGAGAATCTGAAAGCCGTCTCGGGGTAACCCGGGGCGGCTTTTTTCGTGAAGAAAGACACATGTACACGTTTGATGCCGTGAGTCGTTGAAATTGGTGAAACTTTTCCGCATCTGCCGCGTTAAATGCGCAGGTTCTGCTATTTGAGTCAACTCGCAATAGATACTACGGTTCATCGTCGTCAGCCCCAATCTCTCAATGCCATTGCTACATCGCCACTTTTTCCTGTGCACGTTGCGTTTGCTGGCTGCCGGTTGCGTGCTCCTTATCGCGGGTTGTGCGGGATTCGCACCTTCCGCACCTGCAGCAGGCACGAACGTCGACTGGACTTCGGCGTCGTCCACAAGCACTACCGCAGATGCCATCAAGTGGCAGCACTGCACATTTCCGGGCAAGAAGTCGACACGCTACCGTGCTGTGCGCATGGACGGGCGCAATGCCATCCTCGGTGAATCCGACAGCGCCGCCAGCATGCTGCGGCAAAACCTGCGTATAGAGCCCGCAGAACTTGGAACCCTGGGCTTTTCCTGGAAGGTGCCGAAGATGATTACGGGTGCGGACATGACGCAACGCGACAGCGATGATTCACCCGTGCGTGTGGTCCTGGCCTTTGAAGGTGACAGGTCGAAGTTTTCCGCCAAGAACGCCATGCTTTCAGAGCTTGCATTGGCACTGACAGGCGAGCCGCTGCCTTATGCGACTCTCATGTATGTCTGGGGCTCTCACAGCGCGCCAGAAAGCGTGATCATCAATACACGGACCGACCGGATCCGCAAAGTGGTGATCGAATCCGGTCCCGGCCGCCTTGATCGCTGGCTCGATTACCAGCGTGACATTCGTGCCGACTACCAAAAGGCCTTCGGCGAGCCGCCCGGCGCTTTGGTCGGTGTCGCCATCATGACTGACAGCGACAACACGCGCCAAATCACCAAGGCATGGTACGGCCCCGTCAGCTTCAAAAGCAAAACTGCAAGCATGGTGGCCAGGCCCGCAATGGCGCCGGAATTGCTGCAGGTTTCACAAACCCCTGGATTTGCACCGCTATCCCTTCAGGACTAGTATTTAACCTGCTGAACTCGGGACCCCACTGACATGCGCGCTCCGGCCAATCTTCCAAGTGCTTCATCCATTCAGCCTGCTGCAGCGGGAGATATTGCAAACCCCGACCGCCCCTCTCCGCTTCGCGCCTCCGGCCGGGCCTTTGCGCAAATAGCGCAGTACCACCCCGAACTGACCGCCTTCCGGCGCGACCTGCATGCCCACCCGGAACTCGGGTTTGAAGAGGTTTACACCTCCAGCCGGGTAGTGCACGCGCTCAAGTTATGTGGCGTAGACGAGGTGCACACCGGTGTCGGTAAAACAGGTGTTGTGGCCGTCATCAAGGGTCAACAGCCAGCCAAGGCTTCCGGTCAACCCGGTTTTAAGCCCATGATCGGATTGCGCGCTGACATGGATGCGCTTCCCATGACAGAGCACAACGAATTTGGCTGGAAGTCCGCCAAGGCCGGGTTGATGCATGGATGTGGACATGACGGGCACACCACCATGTTGGTGGGTGCTGCCCGTTACCTCGCAGAGACGCGCAATTTTTCCGGCGATGCCGTGCTGGTTTTCCAGCCCGCGGAAGAAGGCCGTGGCGGTGCTGATGCGATGATCAAGGACGGCTTGTTCGAGCGTTTTCCCGTGCAAGCCATTTACGCCATGCACAACTGGCCCGCGATGCAGCCTGGCACCATCGGGATCAATCCCGGCCCCATGATGGCCGCAGCCGACCGCATCACCATCGAGATTACCGGCAAGGGCGGTCACGGGGCACACGCCTATCTCACGGTCGATCCGGTGCTGGTGGCCGCTCACATCATCACCGCGGTGCAAGGCATCGTCTCGCGCAACGTCAAGGCCATGGACAACGCCGTGATCAGCATTTGTGCCATCCAGGCAGGCGACCTGGGCGCGATGAGTGTGGTGCCTGGCAATGCCACACTGGTCGGCACGGTACGTACCTTCAAACCGGAAGTGCAGGACCTGGTCGAGCGGCGCCTCAAGGAGTTGTGCGCCGCAGTGGCGCAGGGCTTTGGCGCCACGGCCACCGTCAAGTACGAGCGGATCTACCCGGCCACCATCAACTCACCGGTCGAATACGAGCTGGCCACCAGCGTCGCCGAACAACTCGTGGGTGCAGAGAACGTTGTGCGCAACCTTGAGCCCAGCATGGGCTCGGAAGACTTTTCCTTCATGCTCAGGGTCAAGCCGGGTGCCTACTTGCGCCTGGGCCAGGGCGAACAGTTGCCCGATGGCAAAGGCGGAACCATGGGCGGCGTGGGCAGCCGCTTTTTGCATAACAGCTGCTATGACTTCAATGACAGCGTTCTGCCGCTGGGCTCCGCGCTGTTTGCAGGAATTGTCGAACGTTCGCTGCCGTTGCGCTGATTTGCTATTAATTTAATAGCTGCTCGCGCACACCCCTTATGGGCTGCGGGTGAATTCTTCTTGATACTCCAGGGGGCCGCCATCACAGGCGGGGCGACGCAAGCTACGTCTGCGCCTCACCTGTCTGTGCCCGTCTCAGGCATAACGCTTATTGCGCAGGTTGTTTTTCATTTCCTTGAGCAGCGGCTGTAGCTTGCTGCCGATGCGCAGTGCCACACAGGTTGCCAGGATGTCGATGATCATCAGGTGCATCAGGCGTGACACCATGGGGCTGTAGCGGTCGTAGCCCTCGGGGTGGTCGGCTGCCAGGTGGATGTTGCCGGCCGCGGCCAACGGCGAACCGGTGACCGTGATGACGATCGTGGTCGCGCCGTTCTTGCGGGCGATGTCGCAGGCGTCCATCAAATCGCGCGTGCGGCCAGAGTTGGAGATCACCACCACGCAGTCGCCCGGCCCCAGCAGCGAGGCGCTCATCACCTGCATGTGGCCGTCGCTGTAGGCGATGCTGGTGATGCCCAGGCGAAAGAACTTGTGCTGCGCATCCTGCGCCACGATGCCCGAATTGCCCACGCCGAAGAACTCAATCCGCTTGCCTGTGTTGTAAGTGGCCAGCAACGCGTCGGCGGCCCGTTCAACGGCTACGGAACTCGCGTCGTTGCGGTATTTCAAAAACGCCGCCACCGTGTTGTCGATCACTTTGACCATCACGTCGCCGGTCTTGTCGTCCGCGTCCACGCTGCGGTGGATGAAAGGTACGCCCTCACTCACGCTGCCCGCCAGCTTGAGCTTGAAGTCCGACAGCCCGTCATAACCCATGCTGCGGCAAAACCGCACCACAGTCGGCTTGCTCACATGCGAGCGGCTCGCCAGCTCCGTGATCGGCAAATTGGCAAATGCCCGCGGATCGGCCAGCACCAACCGGCCCACGCGTTGCTCCGCTGGCGCCAGTGACGGCAATGAAGCCTTTATTCGATCAAGCACGGGAACTGTCCTCCCTACGCTGCAAGATCTCACAGGTCTGCCAAATACCAGTCCGAGCCGCGGAACCGGCTTTGCCGGGCCGCGGGCGGGGCGCCCCCTCGGGGGGCAGCGAACCACACGCAGTGGGGAGCGTGGGGGCTAACATTCTTCGGACCAGCAATAGCCGTCTCTGGCAATCATCGCGCTCGCAGCGCTGGGCCCCCAGGTGCCGGCGGCATAAGGCCGTGGCGCACTCGCCTGGCTGCTCCAGCTGTCCATGATGGGCTCGACCCAGCGCCAGGCTTCTTCCTGCTCGTCGCTGCGCACGAAAAGATTCAAGCGCCCGTCGATCACATCCAGCAGCAGCCGTTCATAAGCGCCCACGCGCTCGGAGCCAAAGCGTTTGTCAAAATCCAGGTCCAGTTGCACCGGCGCCAGCGAAGGCGTGCCGCGGCCTCCCGTGCGCTGGTCGGCACCCTGCGCAAGCAGGTGCAGCTCCAGGCCGTCCTTGGGTTGCAGGTTGATCACCAGCCGGTTGGCCACATTGGAGCCGGCCAGCGCCGACTTGAAAATCGCGTGCGGCGCGGGGCGAAAGTTCACCTCGATGTGCGCATCGCGGCCGGCCAGGCGCTTGCCGGTGCGGATGTAAAACGGTACACCGGCCCAGCGCCAGTTGGCGATCTCGGTGCGCAGGGCCACAAAGGTTTCGGTCCTGCTGTCAGGGGGCACGCCTTTTTCGTCGCGGTAGCCGGGCACGGCTTCGCCGTCGATGTTGCCGGCCGCGTACTGGCCGCGCACCACATGCTGGCTCAGCGTTTCAGGCGTCCAGGCCTTCAGCGATCGCAATACCTTGAGCTTTTCGTCACGGATGGCATCGGCGTGCGAGTTGATGGGTGGTTCCATGCCGATGGCGCACAGCAGCTGCAGCGCATGGTTTTGCACCATGTCGCGCAGCGCGCCGGTGCTGTCGTAAAACGCACCGCGCTTTTCCACGCCCAGGTCTTCGGCGATGGTGATCTGGATGTTGGCAATCGTCTCGCGGCGCCACAGCGGTTCAAAGAGCGAATTGCCAAAGCGCAGCGCAAACAGGTTCTGCACCGACGGCTTGCCCAGGTAGTGGTCGATGCGAAAGATCTGCTGCTCGCTCAAAACACTGCGTACCGTCTTGTTGATGGCGCGGTTGGACGCCAAGTCGTGGCCCAGCGGCTTTTCCAGCACCACGCGCGTCTGCGGGCCATTGAGGCCCGCGGCGGCGATCTGCTCGCAGACCGTGGTGAAGAGGCTGGGCGCGGTGGCCACGTACATCACCACCACGTCGGCGGGCCGCTGCTGCAGTTTCGCAGCCAGCGCGGCATAGTCGGCCGGGTTGGAAAGGTCCATGCGCAGGTAGCCCAACATCGCCGCGAAGCGCGAGAACTCCTCTTCGCTCGGCCGCTTGGCCAGCTCGACATTGTCAAACCGGGACTTGATCAGCGCGCGGTACTGGTCGTCCGACAAATCGTCGCGTGCCACGCCCACAATGCGCCCGCCCTCCGGCAACGAGCCGTGGCGGAAGGCCTGGAACAGGGCCGGCATGATCTTGCGCCACACCAGGTCGCCGGTGCCGCCAAACAGGATGAGGTCAAAACTCATGGTAAAAAATTGTCTTGGTAATAAAGTTTCATATTCTATGGGCATAATGGTAACTCGACATCGAACCCGTGAAATGCCTGCATCCAGGCACAGCACGGTGTTTCATCCGGACCACTCCGCGTTTTGACCAGCCACCTAGCCATGACCCAACTTGACGCCCTGAAACAGTTCACCACCGTAGTCGCTGACACCGGTGACTTCAAGCAACTGGGGCAGTTCAAGCCGCAGGACGCCACCACCAATCCTTCCCTCATCCTCAAGGCGGTGCAGAAGGCCGACTACCAGCCCCTGCTGAAAGACACCGTGAGCCGCTTCAAGGGCCGGGCGCTTGACGAAGTCATGGACCGTCTGCTGGTGCGTTTTGGCYGCGAAATCCTTTCCATCATTCCGGGTCGGGTCTCGACGGAGGTTGATGCCCGCCTGAGCTTTGACGCCAACGCCACGTATACACGCGGCGAACGCATCATCGAGCTCTACCAGGCCGAAGGCATTCACATTGACCGCGTGCTGATCAAGGTCGCCGCCACCTGGGAAGGCATACAGGCGGCTGAAAAGCTGGAGCAGCGCGGCATCCACACCAACCTCACGCTGCTGTTTTCGTTCTGCCAGGCCATCGCCTGCGGCCAGGCCAAGGTCCAGCTGATCTCACCTTTTGTGGGCCGTATCTATGACTGGTACAAAAAATCTGCCGGCGCCGCCTGGGACGAAGYCGCCATGTCCGGCGCCAACGATCCCGGCGTGAAGTCGGTGCGCGAGATCTACAACCATTACAAGCACTTCGGCATTGCCACCGAGGTGATGGGCGCGAGCTTTCGCAACGTGGGCCAGATCACTGCACTGGCCGGCTGCGACCTCCTGACCATCAGCCCGGAACTGCTGGCCCAGCTTGCCGCCAGCGATGTCGCGTTGCCGCGCGCACTCGATGCCAAAGCCGCAGCGGCGCTGGATTTGCCCCCAGTGAACTTTGACGAAGCCGGATTCCGTTACGCGCTCAACGAAGACGCCATGGCCACCGAGAAGCTGGCCGAAGGCATTCGCGCTTTCGCGGCCGATGCCGTGAAACTTGAGCAGCTGATGCTGGCCGCATAACCTCCCGCACAGGACACGTCATGAACCGACCGCGTTGCGACCAGACTTCCGCATGGCCTGCGCTGCAGGCGCTGTATGCCGCTTCCGGCAAAGATTTCGACCTGAAGGCTGCATTTGCTGCCGATCCGGATCGCTTCGCCAGCTTCAGCCAGGACGCTCCCCACGTTTTTGCGGATCTTTCCAAAAACCTGATCGATGCCGCCAGCCAGGCCTTGCTATTTGACCTTGCGCGCGCGTGCGGGCTGGAGCAGCACCGCGACGCGATGTTTGCCGGGGAACTGATCAACGGCACCGAAAAGCGCGCCGTGATGCATTTTTTACTGCGAAATCCGGCCGTAGCCCAATATGAACGTGCGCCAGCAGCTATTAAAAATATAGCAACCGAGTTGGCCCAGGTTCACACCACGCTGGACGCGATGCTGGCGTATGCCGAACAGGTGCGCGCGGATGCCGCCATCACCGACGTTGTCAATATCGGCATAGGCGGCTCCGACCTGGGACCCCAAATGGCGGTGTTGGCGCTCGGCGAATTCGCCGCCACCGGCAAGCGCGTTCACTTTGTCTCCAATGTGGATGGGGACGAGCTGGCTACCGTGCTCAAGGGGCTCAAGCCGCAAAGCACGCTGTTCCTGATCGCGTCCAAAACCTTCACCACCACCGAGACCATGACCAACGCGCATTCGGCCCGGCGCTGGTTTGAGGCGCAAGGCGGACGCGACATCAGCCGGCATTTCGCCGCACTGACGACCAACGTCGCGGCAGCCAACGAATTCGGCATCAGCACCACCTTTGGTTTCTGGGACTGGGTGGGCGGGCGTTATTCGCTGTGGTCGGCCATCGGCTTGCCGGTAGCCATCGCCATTGGCGCAGCCGGCTTTCGCGAGCTGCTGGCCGGCGCGCACGCCATGGATGAGCACTTTCGCAC
>NZ_JBFUAZ010000117.1:0-8879 GCF_056406035.1 Polaromonas sp. P1_E1_2
CAGTGGGAGCGGTCAGTCCCTCACGTCAGCTACTGGATTGGCGCCGAAATCTGGCCGTGCCAGGAAAGCGAGGATTCGCGCAGCTGCATCTTCGGGCGATGTCAGTACGCCGCCGGTTTTCAAACCTACAAACGACTCACGATCCGGAAAGGCCTTGGGGTCGGCTGCGCGCAGCTGCTCCTGCATGCCTGTGTCGATCACGCCGGGTGCGAGTGAGCAGACTTTGGCGCCATGGGGCTTCAGGGCTTCTTCCAGTGCCAGGCAGCGGGTGAAATGGTCCATGCCGGCTTTGGCGGCGCAGTAAGCCGCTTGCGAAGCCATGGCGCGGCGCCCCAGGCCCGACGAAATATTGAGCACCTTGCGCGGCGCCTGCCAGCCGCCGGTGGCGCGCAGGAAGGCGGCGGTGATTTGCATGGGCGCTTCCAGTCCCACACGCAGCGCCCTTGCCAGGTCTGCTTCGCCAATCTGGTCCAGCGAGCCGATCTGCGGGATCAAGCCTGCGTTGTTGATCAGCGTGACGCTGGTCCAGGGTGCCCTGGCATGTGAATCCTTGAGCCAGCTTTCCAGCTTCTCATTCAGTGAGCCGCTGTCCGCCAGGTCATGCGCCCATTGCAGCACCGTAGCGCCGACATGCTGCGCATGTTCTTCCAGCTCGGGCACGGCAGTGCGCGAAATGCCAAGCACCGTGTGGCCGGCGGTGAGCAGCTGGCGTGCCATGGAAAAGCCCATGCCGCGCGAGGCGCCTGTGATCAGGGTGAGGTGGGTGTTTTGTGTCATGGTTGCATGGTAGCGCCGGTACCATGGAACTGCTCGCGGTCTAAAAGTCGGGCTTGCTTTCAAATGCCATCGCCTGCCCGCTGGCCGGATGCGTGAGCTGCAGCGCTGCGGCGTGCAGCAACAGCCGGGGCGCGGCCGCCTGTACCGTTTCAGAGGCGTACAGCGCGTCGCCTAAAATCGGATGGCCCAGCGCTTTTAGATGCACGCGCAATTGATGCGACCGGCCGGTGACAGGTTCGAGTTCTACGCGCGTGGTGTTAGCCGCCGTATCATGCGCCAGCACGCGCCAGCGGGTCTGGCTGGGTTTGCCGCGTTCGGCATCGATGATGCGCAGCGGCCGGCGTGGCCAGTCCACGATGATGGGCAGGTCGATCAGGCCCCAGCCGTCCGGGGCATTCGGATCACTCGATGCGGGCGAGTGGCCGCTTACCACCGCCACGTAGCGCTTGCCAACCTCACGCGTTTCAAACGATCGGCTCAGCGCCCGCTGCATGGCCGCGCCGCGCGCCRTCAGCATCAGGCCCGAGGTGGCCTGGTCCAGCCGGTGCACGATCAGGGCGTCTGGAAAGGCGGCCTGCACGCGGGCACTCAGGCAGTCCTGCTTGTCTTCGCCGCGTCCCGGCACTGAGAGCAGTCCTGAAGGCTTGTCCAGCACCAGCAGGAACTCATCGGCGTGTAGCAGCCTCACACCTGGAATGTCGATGACATTACCTGCGGGGTAATTGTTCTGCGGCGGCTCGGCCTTCATGATTCAGTCAACGAAAAGTTTTTAACCAAGGAGAAGACATCATGACTGACGCAGGTGCCATTGCCATTGCATGTGGATTGATCATCGGCCTGGGCGCCATTGGCGCCTGCCTGGGCATAGGGACGATGGGCGGGCGATTTCTGGAAGGTGCCGTGCGCCAGCCCGAATTGATGGAGCCGCTGCAGGTCAAGATGTTCCTGCTGGCCGGCCTGATCGATGCCAACTTCCTGATCGGTGTGGGCATCGCCATGATGCTCTTGTTCGCCAATCCCCTCTAGGGCTGGGGCTTGGCTTTAGGCGGCGGGAAGTTGTGAACCGGCGGGCTGCTGCGTTTGACTTCCCGCAGCATGAAGAGGTAAAGGCTTTCGACTTTCTCGCGCGCCCAGGGCGTCTTGCGCAAAAATTTCAGGCTGGACGCCACGCTGGGGTCGCTGGTAAAACAGCGGATGTTGATGCGCTGGCCCAGCTCTTCCCAGCCGTAGTGGTCAGACAGCGCAGTGACGATCGTTTCCAGCTTGACGCCATGCAGTGGATTGCCCGGCTGTGCTGGAGCGACAGCCAGGACATCTCCGGGCGGGTTTGCAGGCAAGTCGCCAGTGCCGACCATCAAAACCTTATTTGTTCTTCAGTTTGCCGCGCAGCGGAACCTGCGTCACGATGGTCGGGCGCACCGCGTCGGGAGACACCGTCTTGGGTGGCGAGGTGTCCTTCTTCGGCTTCTTGACCATCTTGTTGTTGTTTTGCTGTCCTTTTGCCATGGTTTTCTCCGTTGGGTTGAGTGAGGTTGATAAAAGAATCGCGAGAGGGATGCCGTGATTATCAATGCAACTTGATGCGGGGGCGATAGGTGCGGTCCAGCATTTCCGACAGCGTGATCAGTGCGGTTTTCTTGAAGCCGCCCAGCGCCAGCTGGTGCTGCTTGTGCAGGCCCCAGTACATGAACTTGGCCAGCTGGCCTTCAATGAAGAAGCTGCCCTTGGTGAGACTGCCCATCAGGCTGCCGACGGAAGAGTATTCCGACAGCGACACCAGCGAACCCTGGTCCTTGAAGACGAAGGGCGCTACCGGCTTGCCGGCGATCAGGTCGGAGAGTGAGCGTGTCAGGTACATGGCCTGCTGGTAGGCGGCCTGGGCTCGCGGTGGTACCCAGGTGCCGTCGGGTTGCTGGCATGCCGCACAGTCGCCAAAGGCATAGATGTTTGCGTCGCCCGTGCTTTGCAGGTTTCCGTTCACCACCAGCTGGTTGAGCCTGTTGGTTTCCAGCGGGTTGCCATCGCCCAGGGTCCGCAGAAAGTCGGAGGCTTTTACGCCGGCGGCCCACACCGTGATGCTCGATGAAATGACCTTGCCGCTGGCCATCTTCAGGCTGTCGGCCGTGACTTCCACCACTTTTTCATTGGTGTGCACTTCGATGGCCAGCTTGCGCAGCTCGCGCATGGCCGATTCGCTCAGTCGCTCGGGCAACTGGGCCAGCAGGCGCGGCGCGGCTTCGACGAGAACGATCTGCAGGTCTTTTTCGGGGTGGATGTGGTCAAAGCCGTAGTTGGCCAGCACCCGCGCTGCGGCGTGCAGCTCGGCGGCCAGCTCCACCCCGGTGGCGCCGCCGCCCACGATCGCCACCGTCAGACGACCGCTGCCGGCCACGCGCGGCACGGTTTGCGCGCGAATGCAGGCGTTGATGAGGCGGTCGTTAAAGCGCTTGGCGGCCTGCGGGCTGTCGAGCTTGATGGTGTGTTCGGCCGCACCGGGCGTGCCGAAGTCGTTGGTCTGGCTGCCCACGGCAATCACCAGCGTGTCGTAGGCCAGTTGCTGGGCCGGTGTGATCTCGCGGCCGGCTTCGTCATGGCTGGCGGCCAGCTGCAGGGTTTTGTTCTGGCGGTCCACGCCGGTCAGGCTGCCCAGACGGAACTTGAAGTGGTTCCAGCGGGCCTGCGCGAGGTATTCAATTTCTTCGGCGTGGGTGTCAAAACTGCCGGCGGCCAGCTGGTGCAGCAGCGGTTTCCAGACGTGGGTGCGGGCGGCGTCGACCAGGGTGACCTCGGCCAGGCCCTTTTTGCCCAGGCGTTTGCCCAGTTGCGTGGCCAGCGCCAGCCCTCCGGCGCCTCCGCCCACTATGACGATGCGGTGCATAACTTCTTCCTCCTGGTGCCAGGGTGGCCCTGTTATGTCGCCATGTTAACTGCCTGTTTCGCCTAAAACGGTCTCCCACTTAAAGCCAATGGCCTAATTTTCAGGCCAGCAGGCGGGCTTATCGGGCTTGTTTTCCGGTTTGGGTAAAAATGGTCCCGCTCCGGGGAGAGCCCTCATGCCTGTGGATGAGTCAATGCACTAATTCTGGATTTAGCTATACAGGACGTGCGCAAGCAGCTATTAAATCAATAGCATTGCAACCGCCGAAGCGTCCCCTCAAGAGTAGCCCCGTGCCACACCTCGCGGGTACGGCGCTGTTAAGCTTCGGGCCGCATGCCGACACACTCATTCAAGGAACTCACCCGCCAGCGCGCCTACATGCGCATGTGGTTCGCCCGGATTTTTGCCACCACAGGCAACCAGATGCTGATGGTCGCCGTGGGCTGGCAGATGTACGAACTGACCGGTAACGCCTGGGACCTCGGGCTGGTGGGGCTGTACCAGTTTGTTCCGGCCTTGCTGCTGACGCTGGTGGCCGGACACGTCGCCGACCGATTTCACCGTGGGCGCATCATCGCGGCCTGCCTGGTCACGCAGGCCACGGTGGCGATGATCCTGGTGGCGGCCACACAGGGCTGGCAAATTGGGGGAATGCACCACAGCTGGGCTTCGCGCGAGTTGTTGCTGGCAGTGTCGGTCATGCTGGGCGTGGCCCGCGCCTTCCAGATGCCCGCGCAGCAATCGCTTACCCCGGTGCTGGTGCCGCCCGCCATGCTGCCGCGCGCCATGGCTTTCAGCTCGGCCGGCATGCAGGCAGCAGTCATAGGCGGGCCAGCGCTGGGTGGCGTGATTTTTGTGGCCGGCGCCACGGCGGTGTATGCCACCTGCGCCTTCCTCTTTGCCACCGGCTGCGTGCTGATCGCGGTGCTGCGCTATGACCACGCGCCGCCGCCGCGCGAGCCGGTGACGCTGCGCACGCTGCTGGCCGGCGTGGAGTTTGTATGGCAGCGCAAGGCCCTGCTGGGCGCCGCGTCGCTGGATCTTTTTGCCGTGCTGCTGGGCGGCGCCACGGCCTTGCTGCCCATGTTCGCCAAAGACATCCTGCACGTCGGGCCCTGGGGCCTGGGCCTGCTGCGCGGTGCCCCTGCGGTCGGCGCTTTGCTGACGTCCGCGGTGCTGACCCGCTGGCCGCTGGAGCGACGCGTCGGGCCGACCATGCTGTCGGCCGTAGCCCTTTATGGCGTGTGCATGGTGGTGTTTGGCCTGTCGACCAGCTTTGTGCTGTCACTGCTGGTGCTGGCCGTCTCGGGCGGCGCCGATATGGTCAGCGTGGTGGTGCGCCAGACACTGGTGCAGATCGAAACGCCGAATGAAATGCGCGGCCGCGTCAGCGCGGTCAACTCCGTGTTCATCGGCGCGTCCAACCAGCTTGGAGAGTTTGAATCAGGCGCCACTGCAGCGCTGCTGGGGCCGGTCGGGTCGGTTGTGGSGGGTGGGGTGGGGACGCTGCTGGTGGCTGCGGCGTGGTTCAGGCTCTTCCCGTCGTTGTCGCGGCGGGACAAGATGGTTAACCGTTAGCGTCCGCGCTTTCAAAACCGGGATCGTGAGATTTCGATGAATGAGTCAACGCATCACTTGAGTGAAGCCTCCACCAGCGCTGCCCATGATTCAAAAGAATCGGCTGGCCAGTTGTTGTCGACCTTGAGCCTTTCGACTAAGAAGGGCCGCGGCCTGCCACCGTACCAGTTCACCCAGACGCAAGTGCCATTGCCTGGAATTTGTGCAAGTGGAACGTCGAATTCTTTCACGAAGAATTCCGTGCCGGCCGGAAATTCGGACAGCTTGGGAATGCGCGGTTTCGGGGTGCGCTTTGGGATGTAGACGCAGGCGAATGCAACAAGTGACAGTGCAATCACGATCAACATTTCGAGTGGCATATATGGGGCCTAAGGATTGAGATGAACTCGACCTGACTTGTCGAGGTGAACTCTTGATGGAAGCTTAGCCGCCACGCATTTCACGCAGCACCTGGCGGGCAAGATACCCGAAGGAGGCACCGGTCCCAGGCACGCCGACTGTTGGCGGAAACGACGGAGTAGCGTTCCTGAACTCTTCGACACCGAGTAACGCTCCATTGGCGCGCGAGAGCATGGCTTCGAATTCCCAGAACTCCGACGTATCGGTCAGCCAGACGCCTGCCATCAGGTTCCCTTCCTGTTCGGGGATTTCATGGAGCTGTACCAATAGGCCGGACGCAGGCTTAAGCCCGTGCGAAAGAAGAACCGTATGAAGCCAAGCCTGCAATGAGGATTGGAGTGCAGCCGCGTGCTCGATCTGAGCCTTGACGGCGGCATTCTGCTGTTGAACATTGCGTTGGAGTGCCATGGTGCCTGATGGTTGCTGCTGATGGACGTGTTATCCATGCCTGGCTTTTGTCGGGTCACGGGGAAATTCAGGCGCCAGGTACCCGCTATAGGAGAGCACTGTACCGAGCAATGGGAGGCCGACTTCTACTTTGAACTGATACTGACCGTTGTCGATGCACTTCGATGCGGCCGTGCGAGGCAGGAGCCAAAGAGGGAAGGGAACGCCCGCTAGCCGGCCCCCGATGGGCCGCCAGACCCAGCCGCCATTGACAATGGAAACACCCAGCTTGAGGCGAAGCAGGCCCGATGACTCGACCCAGTAACCCGATGGATAACGACCTGTCGGCGTGAAGGTTGAGGCAAACGTGGAGGTTTTATTGAAGGTACGGTTCCAGTGAAGCTCGGTGTCAGTGCTGAAAATGGAAACGCTCATCGATGCAGTCCCGTCGCAAGGCGGGACACCAAGTTTTTGCGCAAGCCGCCGGCCTGCCCAACCTGCAAGGCCGGTGCCCAGGCGAACCTCGACTGTGCCWGAGAGCATGCCTCCAGACCGATGRAGTTCCTGSAGCAACGGGTGCAGTTGTGCGAAGGCCTCACCAAACCAGGTTTCAACGACTGCYGACATGCGCTCTTTCGGTTGCGGTGCAGTTCCGCCATGAACCGGATCAACAGAAGGGGGGGGGCTGCACACTGCAGGTGATTTTAGGTGTGTAGCTGGCAGGCCGCTGTCCTCCAGATGAAGGGCGCTGGCGGCTCGGGTCCTGTTGTCTTCAAAGGACGACCATTGCGCCCCGCTTCGCAACGAAGCGCAGTGATCCGTCTACCGCCCCGTATTCGCCCGTATCCGGTTCACTTCCACCGGCGTGATTTCACTTGCCCTATTGCCCCATGACTGTCGGACATGCGTCAGCACCAGCGCCATGTCGGCGTCGTTCAGCACCAGCACGAAGGGCGGCATGCCAAAGGGGCGAGGGTTGCCGGCGGTGGCCGGGGCGTAGCCGCCATTCAGCACGATCTGCACCAGGTTCACGGCCTGGCTCATGGTCACGGCGCGGTTGCCTGCCAGCGCCGGGTAGGCATTGGCGATGCCTTCGCCCTTGGCACCGTGGCACTGGGCGCAGTGCTGTTCATAGAGTTTGGCGGCGCGTTCCACCGACTCGCCCTGCGTCTTGATGGTGGCCGGCTCGGGGGGCGTGGTGTGCGAGGGCGGCAGCTCTTTGAGGAACTGCGCCATCGCGCCGAGGTCGGCATCGCTCAAATACTGCGTGCTGCGCTGGACGACTTCAGCCATGGGGCCGGTGACCGAGGCGCGTGGTGAAACGCCGTTTTTCAGAAGGCTCACGATGTGTTGCCTGTCCCAGTCGCTCACACCCGCTTCATACGGCGAGGTCAGCGATGGCGCATACCAGTTCTGCATGGGAATCAGCCCGCCGGCCAGGTCCAGCCCAGCATCGCTGGCGCCCAGCGCATTGCGTGCGGTGTGGCAGGCTGCGCAGTGTCCCAGGCCCTTGACCAGGTAGGCGCCGCGATTCCAGTCGGCGCTGCGTGCGGTGTCCGGTTGGTACACACCGGGGCTGAAGTACAGGGCGCGCCACACCGCAAGCGCTGCCTGCGACTGGTAAGGAAAGCGCAGCGCATGGGATTGGTTGGGCTGCACCGCAGCGGGCATGCTACGCAGGTAGGCAAACAGCGCATCCGAGTCTTCGCGCGTGACCTGCGTGTAGCTGGTGTAGGGGAAGGCCGGGTAGAGCAGGCGGCCGTTTTTGGAGCGGCCGTTGTGCATGGCGCGCCAGAAATGGGCGGATGACCAGCTGCCGATGCCGGTTTTGTCGTCGGGCGTGAGGTTGGACGTGAACACTGTGCCAAACGGCGTAGCAATGCCGCGCCCGCCCGCATAGGCCTGGCCGCCTTGCACGGTGTGGCAGGTCTGGCAGTTGCCGGCGCGCGCCAGGTAGGCACCCCGGGCAATCAGACTGTCGCTGGGGGCCGCGTTAGCCACAGGCGCCTTCACGTCGACTTCGTCGCGTACATTCAGCGCCCATACCAGCAAAACCGCGGCAGCTGCCAGGGTGGAAAGGCCCACCGCCCATTTGAGGAGGGTTTTCATTTTTGCGTTTTCCTGGTGGGCAAAACCGGCACAGCGGGCATGTCTGCTGCGCTGCCGCAGGTGATGGCCACAGCGCCGGGTGTGAGCGCGGGCAGCGTGGTGGCTGGTTTGGTGCTCGCCGGCAGGGGCTGCGCCGCCACCCAGCTGGCGACGGCGTTGATGTCTGCCATGGTGAGTTTTTCCACCACATTTTTCATGCAGTCCGGCGCGTGCGCGCGGCGCTGGCCGGCCTTCCAGGCACCCAGCTGTGCATTGAGGTAGTCACGCGGCAGGCCCAGCAGGCCCGGAATGGCAGGCGCCACGCCGGTCATGGCCTGGCCGTGGCATTGCACGCAGGCCGGCAGCCGGCGCGCGGCGTCGCCCTGCATGACCAGCTGCTGTCCATGGCGCATGGCCTCGGGTGATGCGGCAGCGGGCAGGGGTGCGGGATAGGGGACTTCGAGTTGGGAGAAGTATTGCGCGATCTCCATCAGGTAGGTGTCGCTGAGCGGTTCGATCAGCTGCGTCATGAGGCCGTAGTGGCGGCGCCCGTCGCGAAAGTTCAGCAGCTGGTTGTACAGGTAGCCCGCCGGTTTTCCCGCCAGGCGCGGGTAGTAGCCGTCGGGTGCAGCCCGGCCCTGGGGGCCGTGGCAGGCCGTGCAGGCCATGGTGCGCTGCGCGATGGTGTCTTCAACCGGCGGCGGGGCTGCCTGGGCAGAGCCCGCCACGGCAAATATCACGCCGGCCCACAACAGCCGCGTGGCCAGCACAC
>NZ_JBFUAZ010000118.1:0-8820 GCF_056406035.1 Polaromonas sp. P1_E1_2
CCGACGTACTGTGCCGGATCCAGCCTGTGGCCGCATTCCGGCTCGCTGGGCGGCTGGATATCCATCCGGCGACGCTTGAGCACAAAGTAGCCCGAACGCGGCCGCGCCTCCAGCAGGCCTTCGTCTTCCAGCGTGTGGCAGGCCTCCACCGCCGTCGACAGGCTGACCTGGTGCAGCCGCGTCAGCGCCCTGACGGACGGCATGCGCTGCCCCGGCATCAAAACGCCGGACTGGATCGCCTGGCGGTAATGGCTGGAGAGCTGTAAATACAGCGGTTGCGACAGGGATGGCGAGGGTTGCAGGTCCATAAACCGAATGATCCGTGAAGGGGAAGCCGGGACACAGCCACAGATGGGGCGAAATCAGACCATAACAGATGAATAAACAGTCATCTGTACCGATACAGAAAGGACTTGCCTGGCTCTGTCGGGGAAGTGCCGGTCTCTTTAACCTTGATGTCTCCTTCCCCCGTTTTTCCAGTTCACCAACCCATGAATGGAGCCGCCATGAAAGAGCACTTTGCACCTCGCCACCTTCAACTGGACGCCGGTGAGTCCCTGTTTTTTCACACCAAGGCGGGCAGCGCCCTGATCAGCACCTCGGGCACGCTGCTGGTGACCGGCACCCCGCGCTGGCTTGGCGAGCAGGTCTTTCGCGACAGCATGCCGCTGGAGGCGGGACAGTCGCATACCGTCGCCCAGACCGGATGGATCACGGTGACCGCCCAGCACGGGGGCGCAGCATGCGTGCTGAACCAAGCCTCGGCAAAAGCCCCGGGCCAGACGGGAAGCGTGCTTTTAAGGTACTTTTCAGGAATCGTGAAGGCCGTGCGCAGCTGGCTGCGTAGCGCCGAGGCTGCATAGGCGCCGCCGGAAATAAATTGCCCCCATCATTTTTTAATTGATCTCACCATGACCACTTCCGCCTGGCTGCTCTTCATCACCATTTCACTTGTCACCGCGCTCAGCCCCGGGCCGGGCATTTTGCTGGCGGTTTCCAACGCCGTGGCCTGGGGGCCGCGCAAGACGCTGTGGAGCTCCACCGGCAATGTGCTCGGCGTGTTCGCCGTCTCCACCGCGGCCATGGCGGGCCTGGGCACTTTGCTGCACACGTCGGCCTGGCTGTTCGCTGTGCTCAAGGCCGTGGGCGCCGTCTACCTCATGTACCTGGGCTGGCGGCAGTGGACCAGCAAGACCTCGATGTTCGACACGCCCCTGTCTGACGGGACACACGCCGGAACATCCGCCGGAAAAAGCAATGCAGCATTGTTCCGGCAAGGCCTGCTGGTGGCGGTGACCAATCCCAAAAGCATCCTGTTCTTCACCGCGCTGTTCCCCCAGTTCATCCACCCGGAGGCGCCGATGCTGCCGCAATTCCTGGCACTGACCAGCGCCTTCGCTGCGTGCGTGCTGGTCTCCCACTTCACCTATGTGCTGCTGGCCAAACACACCCACCAATGGTTTGGCACGCCCCGCCGGGCCCGCATTTTCAATCGCCTCTGCGGCGGTGCGTTTGGCCTGCTGGGCTTGAGCCTGCTACGGTTGAAGAGCCCTGCCTGAAACACCCACATCACGCTCCATCCAACTACATCAAGAGGAATTCCTGTCCATGGAAGATTCACGCGACACCCGGTTCGCCGCAGTGCAGGCCGAACTCGGCTACAGCTTTGACGGTGAGATCAAGATAGGCGGCAATTACGTGCCTGTCGTGCAGCACGGCGACCAGGTCTTTGTCAGCGGGCAGATTCCGCGTGTCGGCAATACCGTGGTCGTTACCGGCCGCGTGGGGTCAGAAACGTCTGTTCTGCAGGCCCAGCTGGCGGCAAAAATCTGCGCCATGCGCGCGCTGGCGCTGCTGCGGCAAAGCCTCGGCAGCCTGGACCACGTGAAGCACATTCTGCGCATCACGGTGTTTGTGCAGTCGGCGCAGGACTTCACCCAGCAGAGCGAAGTCGCCGATGCCGCGTCTGAGGTGCTGTATGCAGTACTGGGCCCGGCCGGCGCCCACACGCGTACGTCTGTCGGCGTTGTTCAGCTGCCCAAGAGTGCGTCGGTCGAAATCGATCTCATTGCAGTAGCCGGCTAGCCCTGCATTCAGCCACCGGGCAGCAGGCGTATCAGCTTGCCGTTGTTGCTGTCGGTCAGCACGTAAAGCAGCCCGTCCGGCCCCTGGCGCACATCGCGAATGCGCTCTCCGGCTTCAGACAGCAGCTTGCTTTCACGCACCACCTTGCCGGCGAACGGCGACGCCAGTTCGATCCGGTCCAGGTAGCCGAACCTGAGCGAACCCACAAACAGGTTGCCGCGCCAGGACTTGCCATAACGCTCGCTGGTCAGGAACGCCATGCCGGAAGGCGCGATGGATGGCACCCAGTAATGCAGCGGTTGCTGCATGCCGGCCTTTTCCGTCAGGCCTTCGCCGATTTTTCCGCCGCCGTAGTTTTCGCCGTAGGTAATGACCGGCCAGCCGTAGTTGGCCCCGGGCCTGGGCAGGTTGATTTCATCGCCGCCCTGCGGGCCGTGCTCATGCATCCAGAAGGTGCCGTCGGGCGCCAGCGTCGCGCCCTGGGCGTTGCGGTGGCCGTAGCTCCAGATCTCAGGCAAAGCCCCTGGTTTGCCGACAAAGGGGTTGTCCTGGGGAACCGAGCCATCTTTGTTGATGCGGACAATCTTGCCATGGTGGTTGTCCAGCTTCTGGGCGTCTTCCTTGCGGCTGAAGCGCTCACCCAGCGTGAGAAAGAGCTTGCCATCGGGCGCGCCGTTCGGTGCCGCGCGGCTTTCCACAATGCGGCAGCCGAAATGCGCCGTGCTGGCCACCTTGGGCTTCTGGCTGAAGATGATTTTGAGGTTTTCCAGCCGGGTGTCGTCAGCGCTCAGGGTGGCGCGCGCCAGCGCCGTACTGTTGCCACTACCGGTGGCGGCAGGCTCTGAAAAGCAGAAATACAGCGTTCGGTTGCGGGCAAAGTCGCTGTCGACCAGCACGTCCAGCAGGCCGCCCTGCCCGCTGGCGGCAATCTCCGGCAGGGCGGCCACCGGCGTGCCCAACTTGCCGCCCGGCCCGACGACCCGCAGGCGGCCGGGGCGCTCCGTGACCAGAAAACGCTCGCCCGGTAAAAAAGCCACGCCCCAGGGGTTTTCCAGGCCGGCCGCCACGGTTTCAGGGCGAACGCTTTGAGCCTGCGCGGGCTGGAACATCACACTGGCCGCTATCAAAAATATAGCTGCTTGCGCACGCCGGTATTGGTTTAAAGCCATATTTCACTCTAAAAAAAACGTGAAAGCACATGAATCGGCCCGTCACGCCCATTTGACCGGGAAAACCGCCTTTTGATCATTCCCAAGCCGGGCCAAGGCGGTGTAAAACATGGCATACGGGGGTAATAAATCGGGTAATCCCCTACAAATTCGTTACAAATCAATGGGTTGTCAACGTTATCAAGAAACAACATGAGTTGACGTAGGACTAATCCGTCAAGTATGCTTGGCGCCATGCGAATGATTGCCCCTGCCCTCGTCATTGCCTCTGCCGCCCTGCTGGCGGCCAGCGTGCATGCAGCACCCGGCAATTCAGGCGGCGACAACGACATGGACAAACTGCTCGCCGACAAGGGCCTGCTGACCCAGATTGACAACGTCCGCCACAGCGTCACCAACAAGGCTTCCGAGCTGGTCGTCAACGCCATGGGTTTCCTGGGCGTGCCCTACAAGCGCGGCGGCAACACCGTTGAAACGGGGTTTGACTGCAGCGGTTTTGTACGCGCCATTTACGAGCAAAGCGTCGGGCTGCTGTTGCCCCGCCGCGCCGAACAGCAAGCCGCCGCCACCCAGCGCATCGACAAGACCGAATTGCAGCCCGGCGACCTGGTGTTTTTCAACACGATGAAGCGGGCCTTCAGCCATGTCGGCATCTACATCGGCGACGGCAAGTTCATCCACTCACCCAAGCCCGGCGCTGAAGTCCGCGTCGAAAGCATGGGTGTGAGCTACTGGCAGCGCCGCTTCGACGGCGCCCGCCGCGTACAGCCATCCAACGGGGTGGCGCAAGAGGCCACACCCCGCGCGGCCGCGTTGCCCGCCCGCCCGCAACAGCCGCAAGCTACCGCATCGGACAAGCCGCCAGCTCAGGCGGCAGCCCCGCAGGTGTCGGTTGCGCGGCAGGCTGAGCTGCTGATGCAGCAGGAACAGTACCGGAATTAAACCGGAGTTAAACCGGAGTTAAGGGCACAGGCGTCGCATCGACGCTAATCTCCGGGTCAAGTCAAGCTCAGGCCCCAGCCCGGCCATTCACCGGCCAGCCCTCAATCCTTATCTCTCCCATTGCCTGGTGACATGTCCAGCTCCACAGCCTGGCCGCTATCGATGGCGTCGCCCGCTTTGGCAGGGGTGCTCGAAACCAGAGAAGTCGTACCTTCACCGGCCAGCGCCAGCTGAAGCGTCGGCGTAGCTGCCCCTGCACCGTCAGCCCCGGCCCCGGCGTTGTCAGCCACGTTATTGCCGGCCGGAATCACACGGTTATTTTCCGCATTAGACGAAAGTTGCTGATTGCCCTGCGGCTTGCCGTTGACATTGACGAGGCCGCTGCCCGAATTGGTCACCTGGCCGAAGCTGCCGCTAACGCTGCCTTTTGGCGAATCAATGCTCACCTGGGCGGATGTGCCGGAAATTTGTACCTCGGTGACGGCCTCCACGGCCATGATGGGCGCAACCACGTTGGCCACCACGGTGTCGCCGGCCAGCGATGCCGAGTTGCTGGCAGTGACCACGACATTCACGTCGCCCTGCGCCTGCACCACCACATTGTTGCCGCTGATGTTGCCGCTGACGTTGCCGGTGCTGCTGCTGATCTGCACATTGCCCTGGCTGGTGGTAGTGCCGCTTACGTCGCCCTGAGCCTGCACGACAACGTTGTTGCCGGTGATGTTGCCGCTGATGTCGCCGGTACTGCTGCTGATCTGCACATTGCCCTGGCTGGTGGTGGTGCCGCTTACGTCGCCTACGGCGGCCACCGCCACTTCGCTGGCGGTGACGTTGGCCGAGACATCGCCGCCGCTGGTGACCTGGACGGCACCCAGGCTGATGGTGGAGCCGCTCACGTCGCCGCCGGCGTTCAGAGTGTTGGACTGTGTGGCGTCCTGCCCGCGCAGCGTGTGGTTGCTCAGGGCAACACTGCCGAGTGCGTCAATGCCGTAGCCTTTTACCCACAAGGTGCTGTCCAGACTGAAGTCACTGGCCACAACCTCAAACCGGCCGAGCGCGTTGGTCTCCGTGCCGCCCGTCACCATGTGCACATTGCCGCGGGTGCTGCCCGAGCCAGCGACGAGCCGCAGCGCGCGGGCTGCGCTGCCGGCGTTTTGCACATCGCCGTTGAGCGTAATGTTGGCGCCCAGGGTTGCCAGCGTTGTGTCGCCCAGCAGGTTCACCGGGGCATTGAACAGGATGCCACCCGCACCGTCCACTGTGACGTTGCCGCTGACGCCGGAGCCGCCCGCGCCGGCATTGAGCGTCAGGCCGTGCAGGGTCGAGCCGCCGAAGTACAGGTTGTAGGGGTTGTTTACGACCACGTCCTCGGCATAGGTGCCGGCGCCTACGCGGATATTGGCGCCGGTTGCCGCATTGCCCATGGCCGTCCCGATGGACAGYGCCTGKGTCCCGCCGCCCAGAAGRTTGCCRATACCCACCTGGAAGTCCTGYGTGGCCTGCGCACCGTTCCAGCCCTGGACGTAGCTGGAACCCGCGCTACCCAGGTTGACGGCATAGTCCAGTGCATTTTGTTGCGAAGCCTGCAGCCAGGTGTACTGGTAGTTGTTGTCCGCCGTGCCGGCATTGCGTACAGCAAAGTCAAAGCCCTGAATGTTGAGCGCACCAAAGTTGAGGCTCGCTGATTCATCCTGCATGTACACCGGGTTGCGTTCGGTGAAAGAGTTGGTGTTCGCCACCGTGATGTTTTTCACCTGCTGGTTGTAATGACGGTTGGCCTGGTAAAGCGCCAGGCCGCCCCAGGCGTTGTTGCGGGTGGTCGAGTTGCTGACGGTGACGTTGGCACTGTCGGTCAGCTGGATGCCGGCGCCCTGCGTGCTGCCGGTGTTGTTGCCCACCGGGGCGCCGTCGGCCGTCACACGGTCGATCAGCGCGCCGTCAACGCCATTGAGGTCCAGCTCGGCCCGGCCCGCGCCCCGGCTGGTGACGTTGCTGATGGAGAAGTTGCGCAGCCGCGCTGATGCGTCTCCGACGGGTGCTACCTTGATGCCGTAGGACCCGGCTACGTTGGCACTCGGGCCGTAAAGTGTGAAGTCCTTCAGCGAGACATTGTCGGCTGTCACGTTGATACCGTAGCCGCTGACGCCGCGTGCGTCGATCACGGTCGATCCCTGGCCCGAACCGGCCAGCGTCACGCTACGGTCGACCACCAGCGTGGAGGGCTGCACATAAGTGCCGCCGCCCACATTGACCGTGCCGCCGGCAACCACGGCATTGACGCCTCTCTGGATGCTGCCGCTGGCCTGCGTGACATAGACATTGCCGTCCGTCCATGTCACCAGGCCTCGCCCGGTGGTGTCGAGCGCATGGGTCACGCGGTCTTCGATGGCAAAACCGTCGGCCGCACCGTCGAAGACAGCGCCGCGAGCATCAACCGCAACAGCGTCCACCGAGATGTCCTGCCCGTTGTTCTTGAACTGGGTGCCGCCGCTGATGGCGACCGTGGGCTGGCCGCCATGGCCATTGCTCATGGTTTCAAAGCGTATGCCTGTCCGGCTGGAACCCTCGATGCTGCCGCCGGAGATGTTGACGCTTTGCAGGCTGGCCGGTGCGGCCGTGTAATCGGCGCTGTCACCGGCGATTCCGCGTGTTTTGATGACCACCGCCGCAGCCGTCGGATCACCCGAACTCGCGCCAGAATTTTTGACCGTCACGTTGTCAAAATTGATCGCATTGAAGTTGTCGTATTTCAGATTGATGTCGATGCCGGCGCCATAACGTTTATGCAGCGATGAAGATGCAGGCGCCCCATAGTTGCCGGCATTCAGGACGGCGACGTTCCTGAGAGTCAGGTTGTTCGCGGTTTCAAGATAAAAGCCCTTGAAGCTGGGGCCGTCCACCGTGACGTTCTCAAACAATGCGTTCTCAAAAGAGCCCGTGGCCACCGGAGCGCCGCCGACCATCTGGTAACCGTTGTAGGTCTGCACACCGATCTGTCCGCCGGTGATGGT
Organism: Polaromonas sp. P1_E1_2; assembly: GCF_056406035.1. NCBI lineage: Bacteria > Pseudomonadati > Pseudomonadota > Betaproteobacteria > Burkholderiales > Comamonadaceae > Polaromonas > Polaromonas sp. P1_E1_2. The sequence goes on from NZ_JBFUAZ010000118.1 coordinate 7,208, forward strand.
GCTGTTGAGCATGCGGAAGTTGTCGGCCCGGGTCGTGGTGCCGTTGCGCATGCCGAAGGTGTTGTTGTTGAAAGCCACGCGATTGACGGTCACGTCGTTGGATGTACCGTTGATGCGCAAGCCGTACAGGTAGTCGGCAATCGACAGGTCGGAGAGCGTCACGTTGGWAGCATTGTTGATAGTGACCGCGTCGCCGCTGCCTGCGGCGGCGGACTGCAGCACCGTCTGCCCCACCCCCGCGCCGTCCAGCGTCAGCGACTTGGTGATGTTGACGCTGCCGCTGTAGTTGCCGGCCGCCACGTTCACCGTGCCGCCCGTGACCACGGCATCCACGCCGCCCTGGATGCTTCCCAGCGGGGTGAGTACGCTGCCCTGTGCGCCCGAAGAGCCCGTGGTAGCCACCGTCACGTGCGTGCGGTTGGACGATGTGTACGCCTGGTCCTGCACGGACCAGCCGCCATTGGCCGCGCTCAGGTCCAGCAGAGACTGCTGCTGTGACAGGGTAGGAGCGGCAGCGATGGGCGTGCTGTTGGAGACAGGGTTGGGATTCGATCCAACCACGTGCCCGTTCAGGTGCAGGTTCAGGCCCCACTCGTTGCCCACCGGGCCCTGGCTGTTGCCGGCCATGCCAATGCCGCTGCCGTCGGTGTACTGCACGGAGATGGCGCTCTTGGTATTTTCAATCCGGTTGCCTGTCACACTGCCCGTGTTGCGCCCGTCGATCAGGATGCCGTTGCGCACGTCATGGATGTTGTTGTTGCTGATCGTGAAACCGGTGACGCCATTGGCCACCGCAATGCCGCGGCTGATATTGGAGCCCCACGCATAACTTGTGTACGGCTGGTTAACAGGCCCGGCGATCTCCATCCCGGTGACCGTCACATTGTTGGCGGTAATGCTGATGCCGTTAACCTGCCCGGCATCGGGGACCACGATTTTTGCGCCGTCCAGGCCTGTCAGTGTCAGGTTGGCCTTGTTCAGGGTGACCTGCTCGGCATAAGCGCCTCCGTGAACATCTACAGAGCCCCCCGCTCCTGGTGTGCCTGTCTTTGAAATGTTGACGGCGTCCTGGATACGTGCCCCGCTGTACACATCGACCTGGCCTGCATTGCCGCTGACCTGGGTTGCGTCCAGTACCGACTTGAGAACCACCGTATGGCCGTTGACCACGATGGCATTGCTGGCTTGCTGAATGCCCTCCAGGTTGATGACGCCGGACAGCAGGTTGGCGGCATCGCCAACGCCCAGCAAGAGGGTCTCGCCGTTCAGGCTGGCATGGTTCATATTGGACACGCTCAAACCCGTTGCACCGCCCGGTATGGCGAACTCATAAAGTCCGCTGTTGAGCGACACGGTGACCGTGGCGGCGGTTGAGCCGGCCAGGGCAATCGTGCCGCCGGTGGCGGTGATGCTGCCGTGGTTGGTGACCGACGGCGCGACCAAAGCCACCAGGCCGGCATTTTGCGCGGTGATGCTGCCATGGTTGGTGATACTGCCGACGGCCCCGGTGATCTGTGCGCCGCCGGTGTTGATGAAGTTGTTGACATCAATGTTGCCCGTGGTGGCAATGAGCGAGCCCACATTGATCACGGCGTTTTGCCCGAACATCACAC
>NZ_JBFUAZ010000119.1:0-8819 GCF_056406035.1 Polaromonas sp. P1_E1_2
TTCGTGTAATGCGCGAGGCCTTGCAGGCCGCGGCTCGCGAGACGCTTCGCCTCTGTCGCCCGTCCAAGCCTGCGCAGGCAGGCTTGGAGCCGCGGGCTCCAGCCCCTCGGGGGCCGCTGTGCCTGCGGCCCGGCAAAGCCGGTTCCGCGGCCCCTGCTTGCACCACAACTTCGGCCACGCATTCGACCGAAAGGGATCATGAGCACCAGACCTCTCAGTGGCCTCTTCATCAGCTTCGAAGGCATAGACGGCGCCGGCAAGTCCACGCACATTGCCGGCCTGGCCGATGCCTTCAAGGCCGAGGGCAGGGCGGTGACGCTGACACGCGAACCGGGTGGTACGCCGCTGGCCGAAAAACTGCGTGCCATGGTGTTGAACGACGCCATGGAACCGCTGACAGAGGCGCTGCTGATCTTTGCCGCGCGGCGTGACCACATCGTCAATGTGATTGCGCCGGCGCTGCTGCGCGGTGACGTGGTGCTGTGCGACCGTTTTACCGACGCAACCTTTGCCTACCAGGGCGCAGGGCGCGGTTTTGACCTGAAGCTGCTCTCAACCCTGGAGCGTTGGGTGCAATCCGACGAAGGGCTGCTGGGCGACCCCGCSGGCAAYTCWCCCATGAAGCCCGAGGTGGAAACCGTGATCGAGCCGCATTTGACGGTGTGGTTTGACCTGGCGCCTGAAGAAGCGGCCCGGCGGCTGACCGGCGCGCGCCTGCCCGACAAATTCGAGGCTCAGCCGGTGGCGTTTTTCCGCCGCGTGGCGCAAGGCTACGCGGACCGGCAGAAAAATCACCCCGAACGTTTCGCCCGCATTGACGCATCGAAAAGCCGCGACGAAGTCTGGCAGGCCGTGCAGCAGGTGTTTATCGCCAAAGGCTGGTTGTCATGAGCGTTCTGGATACTTTGCCGGCGACGGCCGAATCCAGCAATCCGCGCCTGGCGCCGTGGCTCCAGGCGCAACTTGAAAGCCTGCTGGCCCAGCGCGGCCATGCGTGGCTCCTGAGCGGGCCCTCGGGTCTGGGGCAGTTTGAACTGGCGCTGGCGCTGGCGCGGGCCTGGCTTTGCGAAGAAGCAACGCCGCAGGGTGCCTGCGGACACTGCGGCAGTTGCCACGCGGTAGATGTACACACGCATGCGGACCTTTGCATGCTGATGCCCGAAACCCTGTCGCTGGCGCTCGGCTGGCCGCTCGACGAAAAGACGCAGGACGACCTGGACAGCAAGAAACGCAAGCCCAGCAAGGAAATCAAGGTCGATGCGGCGCGCGAAGCCGTGTCTTTCACCCAGTTCACACGGTCACGCGGCACCACCAAGGTGGTGCTGGTGTTCCCGGCCGAGCGCATGAACAACGTCACGGCCAACACCCTGCTCAAGACACTCGAAGAGCCTCCAGGAGCCGTCAAGTTCGTCCTGGCCACCGAGGCAGCGCACCAGTTGCTGCCCACCATCCGGAGCCGGTGCCTGGGCCACACCATGGTCTGGCCGGACTTCAGCCAGGCACTGGGCTGGCTCCAGCAGGAAATCACCCTGGCAGGTGACAGCGCCGGTAACACCAAAAAAGCCGCGGCAGCGCCAAAAGCCGCCGAATTGCAAACCTTGCTGGTGGCCGCGGGCGGGCGACCCGCCGACGCGCTGAGCTGGGCACAGAGCAATCCGCCCGCGGAAGCCGCCCAACATTGGCAGGCCCTGCCCAAARCCATGGCGCGCGGCGACGTGAGCGCGCTGTCGGACTGGGCGCCAGCGCAGGCTGTGGATGCACTGCAAAAGCTTTGCCACGACGTACTGGCGGTGCGCATGGGCGCTGCGCCCCGGTTTTTTCACGCGGGCGACCTTCCGGCGGCCCTTCCCGCTGCGGCCGGCAAGACGGGTGGCGGGCTTTACGCCCTCGCAAGCTGGTCCAAAGAGCTGGCGGCCATTGCCCGCACGGTGGAACACCCCTACAACCCGGGCCTGATGCTTGAATCGCTGGTAAGCCGGGCCCGCACAGCGCTGAATGCGAAATAAACCCAAACCGTTTCTTTTATGCTGCAATTGCAGACGCCTTCGCAGGCAAACCGATAAACTAGCGCCATGAGCACACCACCGCCCGCCAGTTCGGCCGCCACCGCCCGCCCCAGCGTTGTCCAGCTGGCCATCAAGGAAAAAGCAGCGCTTTATGCCGCCTACATTCCCTTGTTCACGGAAGGCGGCGTTTTCATTCCGACTGCACGCGACTACAAGCTGGGCGACGACGTCTACGTCCTGCTGACGCTTCCCGAAGATACGCAGCGCTATCCGGTGGCCGGCAAAGTGGCCTGGGTCACACCCGCAAGGGCGGCCGGCAACCGCACGCAAGGCGTCGGCGTCCGGTTCCCGTCGGACGATAAATCCCGTCTCCTGAAGATCAAGATTGAAGAAATCCTCGGCGCCCACTTGGCGTCCGACCGCCCCACACAGACCATTTAGGCCCTGCTGGCCACGGCCGGCCACATCGGCAAGCGCCGTGGTTGCTATGGTATTTATAGCTGCTTGCGCAAGACCAATAAGGCTTGCAGCCTTTTTTGATACCTAACTTTGTACCGCGATGTTCACTGACTCCCATTGCCATTTGAGCTTTCCGGAGCTTCAGGCCCAATTGCCGCAAATCCGCCAGGCCATGCAGGCCGCCCAGGTTGACCGGGCGCTGTGCATCTGCACTACCCTGGAAGAGTTCGAAACTGTTCATGGATTGGCCACGGCCTACGACAATTTCTGGGCAACCGTCGGCGTGCATCCCGACAACGAAGATGTCCGGGAGCCCAGCCTGGACGACCTGCTGACACGCGCCAGCCTGCCCAAAGTGGTCGGCATTGGCGAGACCGGGCTCGACTATTACCGGCTGGGTGACCGGACCGTAGCGGACATGGAATGGCAGAGGGAGCGGTTTCGCGTGCACATCCGGGCAGCTCGCCAGACCGGCAAGCCCCTGGTGATTCATACCCGCAGTGCTTCCGACGACACCATCGCCTTGTTGAAGGAGGAGGGCGGTAGCGCTGGAGAAGCGGGCCGCGCCACTGGAGTTTTTCACTGCTTTACCGAAACCCAGGCGGTGGCTCGCGCTGCGCTTGACCTCGGGTTTTACATCTCTTTTTCCGGCATCCTGACCTTCAAGAACGCGGCGGATTTGCGGGAGGTGGCCCGATTTGTCCCCCTGGACCGCATGCTGATTGAGACCGACAGCCCCTACCTCGCACCCATGCCGTACCGCGGGAAAACCAATAATCCTTCGTATGTTCCCCTGGTGGCCAAGCAGATCGCGGAGCTCACCCAACAACCCATCCAGGCCATTGCAGAGGCCACAAGCCGCAATTTCGAGCAGCTTTTCAGCGGGGTTAAAGCATGAAAAATAACCTCATAAATTACTTTAAGAAAGCAATTATTGCCGTTGTTTTTTATGGGATTTCTTCGGCAAATGCAGGGTCGTACGATGATTTTTTCATCGCCGTCAAGCGTGACGATCCCCGCACTATTCAGGCACTGCTGCAGCGGGGTTTTGATCCCAACACACCTGACCCAAAAGGCGAGCGTGGGCTCTTTCTCGCGCTGAAGGAGCCATCGCTCAGAGTAGCGCAGGTATTGGTTGACTGGCCCAAGACCGACGTCAACACCCTCAACGACAAGGGCGAAAGCGCGCTCATGCTGGCTGCCCTCAAGAACCATCAGGCTCTGGCTGAGAAGCTGGTCAAACAGGGCGCCGACGTCAACAAGACCGGCTGGACGCCGCTGCATTACGCCGCCAGCGGCGGGCACCTGGGCATCATCAGCCTGCTGCTGGAAAATAGCGCCTATATTGATGCCGAGTCTCCCAACGGCACCACGCCGCTGATGATGGCCGCCATGTATGGCACCACGGAAGCAGTGCGTCTTCTCCTGGAGGAGGGCGCCGACCCGCAACTCAAAAACCAGCTGGGTTTGACAGCCTTGCAGTTTGCCGAGCAAGGCAACCGGCCTGACGCCGCAGCAGCGATCGTTGCAGCCATTCGCGCAAAAAGGCCTGCCGGAACCTGGTGAGTCGACCTGCCTGACACCAGATTTGATCTCAAGAGAGGTAGGGGAAAGTTGTGGTCCGATGTGGCGGCGCCGTCCGACTTGACGCAACCCACATAAGACATATGCTTTAAGCCACGTCTCTGATCCGGAGCGTGCAGGAGAAACTCATGACCTCTTTGAAATGCGCAATGGCGCTGTCCTTAACGGCCTTGGCCGCGCCAGCCATGGCGTGCTACACCGTTTATAACCCCAGCAACCAGATCCTTTATTCCGGTGAGGCGCCGCCCATAGACATGAGCTACCAGATCCACGAAAAGCTGCCCGCCGTCTTTCCCAGTGGCCATCTGATTTTTGACACGAGCAACAATTGCCCATCGATAGACGTACGCCGTGCCGTACCGCAACTCACTAATGTCGCGCTTGTATCGGCCGCACCCGCTCCCAGGCAAGCACGTCAGATGACGCGCGCCCAGCGCGAACGCGCGCTCGATTCCCAGACGAAATGAGCACGAGCAGTACGCCGCTTTAGTTTGAAGCAGGCTACGCAGCGAACTGCTGAAAAACATCACCCATTGAGGCGTGCGGTGCGCTTCACTTCGCAGGCCTCATGTGATCGGCGAGGCAAAGATACCTTTGCGGCACCCGTAATGTTCTACGATATGTATTATGTTAAGTAATAAATATGAGCGATCAGAGTGGTAGCCGCCTTTGGCTAAGCACGCTTTTCGCCCCATCCCTCTTCGACTTGCCTATCTAGCTATTGTTCGCCCATAGCCTTTGTTTCCACTCGCGACTGACTCACCATCGCCAGGAGTGAATCGATGTCTGCGGGTTTCACCACATGATGGTCAAAACCCGCTTGTTGGGAGCGCAACCGGCTTTCGGCTTCGCCGTAGCCGGTCAAGGCAATCAGCAGCGTTGTTTTCGATTCCGGGCGGCTGCGCAGCTGGCGAGCAACTTCAAAACCGTCCAGGCCGGGCAAACCGATGTCGAGGATGACCACGTCCGGCACGAATTCCTGGGCGATATTGAGCGCTGACGCGCCATCATTCGCGATCCTCACGTTAAAACCTTCCAGTTCCAGCAACACTTGCAGCGTTTCTGCGGAAGCGGATAAATCGTCGACGACAAGGATTTTCCGGGGAACAGTGGCCGCCGGTTTGGCGGCCGCCGGCGCAGCCGCCACAGGAAGACCGACATCGTTGTCTGAAATCCTCGCCGGAAAATAAAGGGATATCCGGCTTCCCATGCCTTTGCCTTCGCTATAAGCCTCTACTTTGCCGTTGTGCAACTCGACCAAATGCTTGACCAGYGTCAAGCCGATACCCAGGCCGCCTTGCGCGCGGTCCAGAGCCTGATCGCCCTGGGCAAAGAGGTCGAATACATGCGGCAGGAATTCGGGCTCAATGCCCTGGCCGTTGTCTGATACGAACAGGGTGACGCCCTCCTCCTGCAGCGAAGCGTTCAGCTCGATCTTTCCATGCTGATCCGTGAACTTGGAGGCATTGTTCAGCAGGTTGGAAAGTACTTGCGACAAGCGCACCAAATCGCCCTGGAGCACCACGGCTTCAGCTGGAAGACGGACAGTCAATTCCTGATTCCTGGCTGCCAGCAGCGGGCTGCTGGCCTCCACTGCATGCTCGCACAATGTCGAGAGCAGGACCGGCTCCATGTGAACCGTCACCTTGCCCCTGACGATCCGCGAGACGTCCAGAAGATCATCGATCATTCGTGACATGTGATCGACCTGCCGTGCAATGACATCACGCGCCCATGCAACTTTCGGGTTGACCACATGGGAACTGTGAATGATGTGCACTGCGTTCCTGATCGGAGCCAGCGGATTCCTGAGCTCGTGCGCCAGCATGGCAAGGAACTCGTTCTTGCGGCGATCCGCTTCCTGAACCAGCGTATAGAGTCTGGCGTTTTCCATTGCAATAGAGGCACGGCCCACCACCTCGCTGAGCAGGGCGGCGTCCGCCTGCGCAAAACCGCCGGCCTTGCCGAACAGGATGAGTGCGCCCAGCATCTGCTCACGCGCGACCAGCGGACAAATAGCCATCTCCTCATGGTCCGCCGGCAGCTCCGGCCAGGCAGGCTGCGGGGCTGCCGCGGAGGCCGTCGACGCCGCGCACAATTCCGTTGCGGGCAGAAACGCTATCTTCCGCGAGAGCATGGCGCTGCGGACCGTCGCCGCCATGGAGGCGCTCAACTCGCGATGGCATTCGAGTACGACAGGGCCCGCGGAGGGATCCGGGCCACCCGCAATCTTGAGGCAGCGACAGTGCAGTTCGCCATGGCTGTCCAGCAAGGCGACGGCCGCCATGGCGCCAAGGTCCGGTACGGCGATATCCGCCAGCGCTTGGGCAGTGGCATCGATATTAAGGGACATGGACAGGCGTTGGCTGGCATCCGACAGGAAGGCGGCGCGCCGCGTGGCATCCTCTGCAGCGGTGCGTGCCGCCTCGGACCGCGCCAGCGCCTCGCGCTCGACGGCCTGTTGCTGAAGCTGCCGGTTCATGCGGTGCAGGTCGACGAAAACCTTGACCTTGGAGCGCAACACCCCAGGCACGACGGGCGACGAGATGTAGTCCACCGCGCCCAGCGCGTAACCCTTGGCGGCCTGTTCCTCGTCCACATAGGCCGTGATGAAAACAATGGGCGTTTGCGCTGTCTTCTTGTACTGCCGGATCATGCTGGCGGTCTCCAGCCCGTCGAGGTCGGGCATGTTGACGTCCAGCAGGATGACCGCAAACTCCATCTGCAGGATGAGGCGCAGAGCCTCCCGGCCCGAGCGGGCGCTGACGATGTTTTGCCCCAGTTCTTCCAGGATGCTGTTCATGACAACATGCTTCTCCGGCAGGTCGTCGACGATCAGGATGTTGACCAGGTCCGGATTCAGCATGTTTGCCGGCTCCTGCGGCATGAGGACGGCACTCACCGGGGCAACCAGGCACGCAGCACGGCCAGCAGGTTTTCCGTATTGACGGGCTTGGAGAGGTAGTCCCAGGCGCCGGCCTCTATGCATTTCTCGCGGTCTCCCTTCATGGCTTTGGYCGTGACCGCGATCATGGGCAAGGTCTTGCCGGCCGGCAGCTTGCGAATCTCCTGCATGGTGACCAGCCCGTCCATCACCGGCATCATGATGTCCATCAGTACCACGCTGAGCTGCGGATCGGAGGCAACTTTGGCAATGGCGTCGTGGCCGTTGTCAGCCCAGACGATGTCCATGCCCTCCCCCTCCAGCACGGTGGCCAGAGCGAAGATATTGCGCATGTCATCGTCGACGATCAGTACCCTTTTTCCCGCGAGTGACTTGTTGGCATCGTGGAAGTTTCGCAAGGTGCTGCGCTGCCTGTCCGTCATGCGCGCCTCGCTTACATGCAGGGCATGCAGGGCCAGGTCTATCACCCGGGGGACAGACCTGGCTTCGCGGAAAAAATAGCCGTCGTGTGACTGCCAAGCAGGCTGAAGCTGCGCATCGATCATGCCTTCACGCCAGACCACCATCTGCAGCGGCCCGAGCACCGAGGTTGCGGGCGAGGCATTTCGCAAGCGGTCGAACCCGTTCGCCAGTGACGCCTCATCAATCACGGCGCATTCGAAGCGAGCGAAGTCCTCGGGTTTGACGTCCGCCAGTGACGGCACCGCGAGGCACTGAACATGGCTGCCGCCCAGCAGGCCGGTGACCTCGGCACGCAACGCTTCGTCCATCAGGGCAACAACCACGTGCCGCACCGGGCGCGACACATAACGGTGCAGCTGATCCAGCATTTCGTCGAGAACTTCCTTGGCTGGAATCGGTTTCTCGATGAATGCCATGGCGCCGGATCGATAGGCGCGCTCCTTGGAATCGTCGGTGGATATCACGCAAACCGGAATGTGCCTGACGCTGAAGTCCTGCTTGATGCGCTCGAGCACGCGCCAGCCCTCCATGTCGGGAAGATGCATGTCCAGCGTGATGGCCGAAGGCTTGAACTCGGCGGCAAGCGTGAGGGCGCGGGCCCCCAGCGACGTCACCAGGCCCTTGAACCCCTTGGCCCTTGCGGCATCAAGCAAAAAGCTGGCAAAGGCCAGGTCGTTCTCCACAATCAGGAGCACAAAGTCGCCAGGCTGGATGGTGTGCCGGTCATCCGCAGCCTCATTGGCCGCAGAGTGCGTGTCCAGAGACAGAACGGAATCATCGAAGGCGACTTCCATCTTCTCGAAACCCAGGCGGCTGATCGGCGCGGCCGGCTCGAAGCGCTGCTCGGCGCTGCTGCCCTGTTTGCGCGCTACGCGCGTCGAAGCGTAGACCAGCGGCAGGTAGAGCACAAAGCTGCTGCCTTCTCCCGGCGCGCTGGACAGGCGTATTTCGCCGCCCAGCAGGCGCGAGAGTTCGCGACTGATGGCCAAACCCAGACCGGTACCGCCGTACTTGCGGCTGGTACTGCCGTCAGCCTGCTGGAAGGCTTCAAAGATGATCTGCTGCTTGTCGGCGGAAATACCGATACCTGTGTCAGTGACGGAAAACGCCAGCACCTGCTGCGCGCGGTTGAGTTCCTCGTTGTCCGGACTCCAGCCGGTAAAGGCTTCTTCTATCGCCAGGGCCACATGACCCTGGTGCGTAAATTTGAAGGCGTTCGACAACAGGTTTTTGAGAATTTGCTGCAGGCGCTTGACGTCGGTCACCATGGAAACCGGCAACTGCAGCCCGGTAGTGATCAGGAAATCCACATTCTTGGCTTCGGCCACATGGCGGAAAGTGCGCTCGACGTACATCTGCAGATCGGACAGCCGCAGCTCGTTCACGTCCACCACCACCGTGCC
>NZ_JBFUAZ010000120.1:0-8805 GCF_056406035.1 Polaromonas sp. P1_E1_2
TTCAAGCAGGGGCCGCGGAACCGGCTTTGCCGGGCCGCAGGCGCAGCGGCCCCCTCGGGGGGCAGCGCATTACACGAAGTGAAAAGCGTGGGGGTCATGTTTATGCCCTTTCGACGTTGCAGACCGTCGTTTTTGTTTCTTGCATCATCGTGACGCTGTCGTAGCCGTATGTTGTTGCCGTGTTGATTGCCTCGCCGCGCACAACCGGTGCCGCGCCATTCGGGTAGTACGCCAGCATGTCGGCGCCTTGCCAGCGGCCCGAGAAGTGGAAAGGCATGAACACGGTGTCAGGCCCCACGCGCTCGGTCACCAGGGCCTGCACATTGAGGCGTGCGCCGGTGGGGGTGCTGACCCAGGCGCGTTCGCCGTTGCGTATGCCTTTTTCGGCTGCGACCTTGGGGTTGATCTCGATGAACATCTCCTGCTGCAGTTCGGCCAGCCAGGGGTTGGAGCGGGTTTCTTCGCCGCCGCCTTCATATTCCACCAGCCGACCGGAGGTCATGACCAACGGGAATTTCTCATGCACCTTGTCGGCGATGTTCTTTTGCTGGATGGTTTTGTACAGCGTGGGCAGGCGCCAGAAGGCTTTCTTGTCGTCGTGCGTCGGGTACTTGGCCATGAGGTCGGCCCGGTTGCCGTAAAGCGGCTCGCGGTGCTGCGGAATGGCGTCGGGGAAGTTCCAGACCACGGCGCGCGCCTTGGCATTGCCGAAGGGATGGCAGCCATGGTTCTTCATGACAACGCGGATGATGCCGCCCGATGAGTCGGTCTTCCAGTTCTTGCCTTCGGCGGCGGTTTTCTCGGCATCGGTCAGCTCGTCCCACCAGCCGAGTTTTTTGACCAGCAGGTGGTCGAACTCGGGGTAGCCGGTCTGGATGTCGGCACCCTTGGAATGGGATCCGTCTTCTGCCAGCAGGTTTTTGCCTTCGCGTTCCACGCCGAAGTTGGCGCGGAAGTTACCGCCGCCTTCCATCACATGTTTGGAGGTGTCATACAGGTTGGGCGAGCCCGGGTGTTTCATCTCGGGCGTGCCGTAGCAGGGCCATGRCAGGCCGAAGTAATCGCCCGTGGTGTCGTAGCCGGTTGCCTTGTCAACGCCGCCTTTGGACTTGAGGGTCTTGACGTCGAACAGGTGCATGTTGCGCATGTGCGCCTTGAGGCGCTCCGGGCTCTGGCCGGTGTAGCCGATGGTCCAGCAGGTCTTGTTGATCTCGCGCAGGATGTCTTCGGGCACGGGCTCGTCCATGCCCTTGACCTTTTGCATCTTGTAGTTCTTGGAAAGCTCTCTGGCAAAGCCGAGCTTTTCGGCGAACTGGTGCATGATCATGTGGTCGGTACGGCTCTCCCAGAGCGGCTCGATCACTTTTTCGCGCCACTGGATGGAACGGTTGGAAGCCGTCACCGAGCCGCTGGTTTCAAACTGCGTGGCGGCCGGCAGCAAATACACCGCGCGGTTGGGGTTGAGGTCTTCGGCCTTGCCGGGCATGGCCGCCATGGCGGCGGTGGCCGATGGATACGGATCCACCACCACCAGCAGGTCCAGCTTGTCCATCGCGCGTTTCATTTCCAGGCCGCGCGTCTGTGAGTTGGGCGCGTGGCCCCAGAAGAAGACGCCGCGCAGGTTGGAGTCCTGGTCGATGAATTCGTTTTTCTCCATCACGCCGTCGATCCAGCGCGAGACCGTGATGCCGGGTTTTCCCATCATGGCGGCGGAGGCATAACGCCCCTTGATCCAGTCGAACTCGACGCCCCAGATCTTTGCGAAGTGCTTCCAGGAGCCCTCGGCCAGGCCGTAGTAGCCGGGCAGCGAATCGGGGTTGGGGCCGACGTCGGTGGCGCCCTGCACGTTGTCGTGACCGCGGAAGATGTTGGTACCGCCGCCGGAAACACCGACATTGCCCAGCGCCAGCTGCAGGATGCACGAAGCACGAACCATGGCGTTGCCGATGGTGTGCTGGGTCTGGCCCATGCACCAGACGATGGTGGACGGCCGGTTCTTGGCCATCATCTCAGCAGCCATGTAGACACGCGCCTCGGGCACGCCACAGGCTTCTTCCACCTTGTCGGGCGTCCATTTGGCCAGCACGTCTTCCTTGACCTTGTCCATGCCGTAGACACGGTCGTTGATGTACTTCTTGTCTTCCCAGCCGTTCTTGAAGATGTGATACAGCATGCCGAACAGGAAGGGGATGTCGGAGCCGGAGCGGATGCGGATGTATTCGTCGGCCTTGGCGGCAGTGCGGGTAAAGCGCGGATCGACCACGATCATCTTGCAGCCGGTTTCCTTGGCGTGCAGCATGTGCAGCAGGCTGACGGGGTGGGCCTCGGCCGCGTTGGAGCCGATGTACAGGGCGACCTTGCTGTTTTGCATGTCGTTGTACGAATTGGTCATGGCGCCGTAGCCCCAGGTGTTGGCGACGCCGGCCACCGTGGTGGAGTGGCAGATGCGGGCCTGGTGGTCGCAGTTGTTGCTGCCCCACAGGCTCATCCACTTGCGCAGCAGGTAGGCCTGCTCGTTGTTGTGTTTGGACGACCCCACCACATACACCGAGTCAGGGCCGCTGGCCTTGCGCAGCTCCAGCATGCGGTCGGTGATTTCCTTCAGGGCGACGTCCCAGCTGATGCGCTCGTATTTTCCGTTCACCAGCTTCATCGGATAGCGCAGGCGGTATTCGCCGTGGCCGTGCTCGCGCAGGGCAGCGCCCTTGGCGCAATGGGCCCCAAGGTTGATGGGCGAATCAAACACCGGCTCCTGGCGGACCCAGACGCCGTTCTCTACTACGGCGTCGACCGCACAGCCGACAGAGCAATGGCTGCAGACGGTGCGCTTGACTTCGATCTTTCCCGTGCCGTCGCCAGCGCCCGGTGTGGCGGCCTTGGCCTTTTTGACCAGGGTTAATTGCGTAGCGGCCAGGCCGACGCCGACACCCAGGCCGGAGCGGCGCAGGAAGGCGCGGCGGTCCATGGTGGGCAGCGCATTGGACAGGCCCCGCGACAGGCTTTGCACAAAGCGCGCGGAACCCGCGCGATGCACGGGATGGACATCAGAAGATTTTTTCGTGAGCAGCATGAAGCTCTCCGTAGAAGGTGAAATCGGGGGGGCCGGTCGGGCGGAACTGGAAGCCAGGGCTATCTAGATGCGGGTGGTCTTGTAGTAGCGCTTGACGTGTTCCGAGAGGCTGTAGCCGCCGCCTTTTTCAGGGGYCGGCTTGGGCTCTGGAAGCTCGGCTTGAAGCGCAGGTGCGCCGGGCAACGCGACGATGGCCGCGGCTGCCGCGCCTGTGGCGGCTGCGCCGAAAAAGAATCCCCTGCGTGAGGGTTTTGGCTGGCTGTCCTGCATGGTGATCTCCAGGGGAAGGCTTGCTGGCTATGTAACCGTTTGCATAGTACTGTAAGGCAGAGCGCTGCGCACCACAATGGTTAGCGCCGCTCAACGTCCAAGTCTAGGGAAAACGATAGGCGATCTTATTGTCAGACTCGGCGGCTCTGGCCGGCTGGCCATTCAAAAGCTGTCTCATTTTGAGAAAAAAAAAGTTCATGCATCCCTCAGGCCAGCATGTCGAAGCCCTGCGCCTCAACGCTGATGAAGGTCTGGGTAAAGGCCGCGAGCGCGGCATAAAAACGCGCCTTGGGATGCGCCGTGATGGCATCGCACATCAGCGGCACCCAGGGCTGGACATGACGCGCGAAAAATTCTCGCTGGCGTGTCAAATTGGCTACCTCGACATCGTCGCCGGCGATCAGGTAGCGCATGACTTCGCACAGGTAGGCCACATGGTCTTCGGTCTCGGGCATGGTCTCGTCACGTGCCAGGCCTAACGCGGCGATGTCGGTGCGCAAGGCCGCCAACGGCTTCTCATTGAGGAAACCGCTGAGGTAGTGCGAACCAAAGAGGTACACCTCGGGTTTGCCGACGCCGCCGAACAGGGCGTCGTGTTCGCGAGTGATGTCGGCCAGGCTGTGTGCGCGGGCGGCTGCGACGAGTTCGCCCCACGAACTTTCGAGCAAGCCTCCTGCGGCGGGTGCCTCAGTCACGGCAACGCGGAGGTTTTCATGCAACTCTGCGGAGGGTGCCGAATAGTAAAGCGCGGCCAGCAAGCCATAGACTTCGGCCCGCGCGGTTTCTTCGTCCAGGGTAGAGGCGGTAAGTTGGGCTTGCGTCATGGTGGCGTCTGGTTCTTTGGGCTCACCGGATGTCGGTGATCTTGAGCTCGTTGTCGGCGGAATAAATGTCGATGACGCGGCAGTCACTGCACATCTTGAGGCGGTCGGCGGCCGCACCCYGGAACATCGCGTGCCCCGCGAGCTTGCCGAGCATGGACTCGATGGCCTTGAGCGTGCCGAAGGGTTTGCTGCAGCGTATGCACTGGTAGGGCTGGCTCTCGTTGAGCACGCGCGCCTCTTTGCGTAGCGGTGTGAGCAACAGGCGCGGCTGCAGCGTGATGGCATCCTCAGGGCATGTGGTGGCGCACAGGCCGCACTGCACGCAGTTTTTTTCGATGAACTTGAGCTGGGGGCGGTCCGGGTTGTCTTGCAGTGCGCTGGCGGGGCAGGCGCTCACGCAGCTCAGGCACAGCGTGCAGGTGTCGGCGTTGACGGTCAGGCTGCCGAAGGGCGAGCCTTTGGCGGGCAGCGCGATCGCCTCGGGCAAGGCGGCGGGCGCCTGGCCCATGAGGTGGTCCAGCGCCATGTCGAGCGTGCTGCGCTTTTCCTGCGCCACAGCAAAACGCGCCGCAGTGGCGGGCACTGTGGGACGGCCTCGCGCCAGCGCCTGAAGGCTGGCATCGAGCCCGGCCACGGCGTCAGCGCCTTCGCCGGCGTGCATCAGATGAAAGTGAACGCCCGCATAGCCCAGGCCATTGAGCAGAGTTTGCGCGACCCGCATTTGATCCGCCAGGCCTTCGAGGTAAGCAGGCGCCTCTTCGCGCGTCACCAGCACGGCGACCTGGGACGCACCAAAGGCAATGGCGCTGAGCCACAAATCCAGGCCCACGCTGGCCGTGTGCCACAACGCCTGCGGGATCACATTGGCCGGAACGCCCCGCACGGTTTTTTGCAGCCGCGCAGTGCGGCCCAGAGCCTCGACCGCCTGCTGGCCGCTGTCCTGGCTGTGAAACAGCAGCACCGGTTGCGTGCCGCCGGCTTTGGCATATGCCGACAGCAGGGTCTTGATGCGCACGCCCTGCTCACTGGCACGCGGGTAGGCGTAAGTGAGCGCCCCCGTCGGGCACACGGTGGTGCAGGCGCCGCAGCCCACGCAGAGATTGGGGTTGACGACGATCTGCTGCCTGCTTTTCTCGCTGCTAACGGCACCTGCCGAGCAAATGTCGATGCAGGCATTGCAGCCCACGGTTTCATTGCGGCTGTGGGCGCAGAGCTTTTGCTTGTAGGCGAAGAATTTGGGCTTTTCAAACTCGCCGACCATGTCGCGCAGCTTGACCACCGTGGCCAGCAGGCCGGGTGAGGCCAGGCCGGCGGATACATTCAGGGCAAAGTAGCCTTGGGGTGGCGCGTGCAGCGCGACCAGGGGTTTAGCAGCAAGGTCGAGCACCAGGTCAAACGCTTCCGTGAGTGTTTGCGATGCGCGGTTGAAGTCAATGGCACCGGCCACCTTGCATACGGCTACGCAATCACGGTGGGATGTGCATTTGGCTGCATCGACCTGGTAGCTCAGGTCGATGGCGCCTTCGGGGCACACGGCGACGCAGGCATTGCATCGTGTGCAAAGGTCCAGGTCGATAGCGTTGGTCTTGTCCCAGCTGGCCTCAAACGCACCCAGCCAGCCTTTGAGCGCGAGCCGCTCACCGCTGATCACAGGATATTTGCGTTCTTGCGAGGGAAACCCGGCCTGCGCCTGGGACGAAACGCCCTGGGCGAAGATGGTCACGTCCAGCGTGTCGGCCACAAGCGCCGCCACCTGCTCTGCCTGGTCGAGTGCGCCCACGATGAGCAGGCGCCCGGCGCTTTTGTAGGTGACGGTGGACACCGGTTCGGCGTCCGGCAGGTGGGCCGCGGCCAGCAGGGCCGCGATTTTCGGCGTGGCGCCGGCGGCGTCTTTGCTCCAGCCGCCGGTCTCGCGGATATTGACGAACTTCACCACCGAGGTGACGCCCTGGGTCTGCTCGCCCACTTCGGCAAACAGCCGCTTCTCCTGGGTACAGGCCACGACGACATCGTCGCCGGACTGCGCGGCCTTCTGGAAGGCGCCCACCTCGCGGCGGCACAGCGCCGAATGCAGCGTCAGGGTCTCGTTAAGTGCCGCGCCCAGCGCCTGGGGCTGGAGCGGCATGGTCTGGTTGCAGTCGCAAATCAGTGTGGGCATGGTCTTCTTGGCTGGCACCGGCCGGGTCGGGCTGGGATTGGCTGGTTGATAAAGCGCCTGGCGCTTGCGACGGGGCTATGTCCGGATTTTCATAGGACTGTGCCACGGTTTCGCCCGTGGGGTTATTGGCGCTTTCCCGTGGCAGGTTGACGGGGTCGTCTTGCGGGTCGGCAGCCTTCGCTTGGTCTTCGCCTGCCGCGTCCTCTGCGCTGCTTTTGTTTTTCTCTTTCTCCTTGTCCTCATCGTCATCAAAGAGATTGAGAAACTTCGCACTCGTCATCTGCCGCAGCATGCCCTCGGGGATGGGGTCGGACTTGGAGTAGTCATCGATGTAGATGTCCAGGCCGTCCATCACATTGAAATGCGGGTCGGCAAAGAGTTGCTTCATGGCCGCGTTGCGCACGTCGGGCGTCACATCGCCGGCCATAAAGGGCTTGAAGTCGGAATCCTTGGTGAGCAGCCTGGCGTCGGCCAGCGTGAGCGCTTTCTTTTCCGGCGGATTTTCCGGTGATTTTTGCGCCGGTTCCTGGGGTGTCTGGACTTGCAGGGCGGGCGCGTTGGCATCCGTTGCCGGTGGTGCAGCCACAACCGGTTCTTCCAGTGGTTTGCCCATCACAGCGTCGGCCTTGCGGCGGGACCATCGCCCCAAAAAGCCCTTCGGTTCGTCAGCCATGCTGGCCTCCGCCGGTTTTCTTTTCCGTGCTGACCCGCGCCGGATTACCGAAGCGGTCCGTCAGCGGCTTAAAGCTCTGCGGGCGCTGCCGGCGCTTGGCCTCCAGCACGTAATGCTGGTCCACAAACTGCTGCAGCCACTGCACGACCTGCGGCGGCGCGGGCACCTGCTCCACCGTTTCCTGCGCATCCAGCCACCGCCCGGCATCGTGGTAACTCAAGGTGACGATCTGCGGAATCGCGATGGGTTCATCGGCCAGCAGGGCCTCTTCTTCCATGCGCCAGACCACCCAGAAGCAGGGCTGCCCGGTGCTGGCATTGAGGTAGTAGCCTTCGGCGTCGTCGGTGAAAAGCTCGACCTTGAAGCCGGGGTGCAGCCAGCGCTCTTCGCGCTCGTCTTTCAGCAAGAGGCGCGGCGCGGCGCCAAAGGCGTCTTCGTGGGGGACGATGTCGGCCAGTTCCCAGCGCCAGGGCTGCCAGCGGTTGTCGATGCGCTCGCGGCGCATGACAACGGCGACCGCGGTGCACGGGCGGTGCAGCATGGCATCTGTTTCAGGGGACTGCAGCAGGAAATCCGACATGCCCGCAGTGTACGGCGGACAAATAAGGCGCTTGTAATAACCTCAATAACCTTCTAAATTAGTAGGGAGCGGTGCTCCAGCGCGGCACGGCGCACCACGTCGCTGATCCCTTCGCCGCCATGGCTCTCGATCAGCTCCAGCAGCGCCTTGCGCATCCGCGGGTCCCAGAATTTCTTGAGGTGCATGGCCAGTTCCTGCAGGGCTTCCGTGCGGTCAGGCATGGTTTCAAAGAATGCGCCGATCTGGTTGACCATGCGGATCAGGTTGTCGTTGTTCACAGGATGTACTCCAGGTTGACACGCTCCTTGTGGCTGTACACGGAAAGATCCTCCCCGCGCACAAAACCCAGAAGCGCCACGCCGGCGGTTTGCGCCACATCAATCGCCAGACCCGTCACGCCCGACACGGCCGCCAGCAACGTCACGCCGGCCATGGCTGTTTTGTGCACCATCTCGTAGCTGGCGCGGCTGGTGACGACGATAAAACCCGCATCGGCCCCTACGCCGTTCATGCGGCGGCGCTGCAGCGCGCCAATCAGCTTGTCCAGCGCGTTGTGCCTGCCGACGTCTTCGCGCAGCACCACGATATCGCCTTCGGCATTGCACCAGGCGGCCGCGTGGGTGGCACCGGTGGCGCTGAGCAGCAATTGCTGCTCGCGCAGGTTGATCAGGGCGCGGGTGATGGCGCCCGCTTCAAACTCCCCGCCGCCCTGCACGCGCGGCGGCAGGCGCACCGCATGCTCGAGGCTTTCCGTACCGCACAGGCCGCAGCCGGTGCGGCCGGTCATGCTGCGGCGACGGTCTTTCAAACGCGCAAAGCACGATGCCGCAATGGTCAGGTGCAGCGTCTCCCCTTGCTCACTGCTGGTCTGTTCAATGTCGTGAATCTGCGTGTAGTCGTCCACGATGCCTTCGGTGACGGAAAAGCCGAAGGCAAAGTCTTCGAGGTCGGAGGGGCTGGCCAGCATCACGGCGTGCGAGATGCCGTTGTACTCCAGCGCCACAGGCACCTCTTCGGCTACCCAGTCCGACCGGTCAAACGGGCGATGTGCCCGCACCCCCGTCACAGGGGCTTCACGGCAACCTTCAACCACCTGCATGAGCTGCCTCCGCTGCACCGGCAAGCGGACCGCCCGCCGGTTGTGACGCCGCATCCAGCAACTGCAGTTGCTGCTTGTTGAAGCGCGAGTAGGATTTTTGCCATTCCGACGGCTGCGCCACCGGCATAACC
>NZ_JBFUAZ010000121.1:0-8783 GCF_056406035.1 Polaromonas sp. P1_E1_2
TTCCTCTCCAATCTGGTGAACTGGAGTTTTGCCGAGGAMAACTTCGCCTGAGGCGAGAGGCCTTCGCCCAMAAAAAAGCCGACATGAGTCGGCTTTTTTGTTTTAAAAGCGAGAAATCAGCGCTTCGCCTCGAAAATCGGGCCGCCCAGTTTGCTGCCGGCCTTGATGCGTTTTCGCGCAAACCAGCCCTTGTTCATTTCCAGGACAAAGCGCACGGGTTGGGCAGAGCAGTGTGGGTCTGTGGTTTGAGGTTTCATGTCGGCGAGGTTCACGATGGTGCCGTCATCCGCCACAAAGGCGGCGGTCAGCGGCAGCAAGGTGTTTTTCATCCAGAAGCACTGCTGGGCTGGCTGCTCGAAGATAAAAATCATGCCTTCCTGTTGCGGCATTTCCTTGCGGAACATCAGGCCGATTTGCCGCTGTTCCGGCGTGAGGGCCACCTGCGCATCAATCAGGTGCATGCCGGCCGACAGCTTGACGCGCTGTAAATTCATCTGGGGGCCGTCCTGCGCCGAAGCACCCAGGGGCACGAACAGGGCGGCAACAGCCAGCATCTGGGTGAGGCCCTTGAACGCCCCACGAAACAAGACGGTACCGGGTTTGAAAAACATAGAGTCACCACGCATGAAGTTGATCGGCCAGCATAAACGACGCGCATAAAAAATGCCCGCACGCGGCGGGCATTTTGACCGAAGTCACCAGGAATTACTTCTTGGCTTCAGCTTTTGCTTTTTTGGCGGCAGCAGCTTCGGCTTTCTTGGCTGCAGCGGCTTCAGCTTTTGCTTTCTTGTCAGCAGCAGCTTTTTCTTTCTTTGCGGCCTTGGCAGCAGCTTTTTCTTCTTTGGTCATTTTGGCTGGCTTGGCTTCAGCTTTGGCTTCTGCTTTTGCAGCGGGAGCGGCTGGCGTTGCGGCAACAGCTGGCTTGGCTGGAGTAGCCGCAGGAGCGGAAGCTTGTGCGAAAGCACCAGCAGCGAAGAGGCCAGCGATCAAAGCAGCGAGGATTTTGTTCATTTGGAATTTCCTTTGATAACGTTATTGGAAAAAATACCCCGAACTTCTCGGAGGCCCTACCGTAACGAGGCCGGTTCCAAAGCCGTTGACACGATGCCCCCAAATTCTTTTGCTGTATGGTTTTACGGCTAGAATTTAGGGGTTTTTACCTAACTGTTGCGTGGCGTGCCCCTGGACGCCTTGCGCTTACCGGAGACTTTTGTTCATGTATCAGCACATCAAGGTGCCTTCCCAAGGCCAAAAAATCACTGTCAATGCCGACAACTCGTTGAACGTACCTGACGAACCCATCATTCCGTTCATTGAAGGCGACGGCACCGGCGCAGACATTACGCCGGTTATGCTGAAAGTGGTTGATGCTGCTGTTGCCAAAGCCTACGGCGGCAAGAAAAAGATCCACTGGATGGAAGTGTTTGCCGGTGAGAAGTCGACCAAGGTCTATGGCCCGGACGTCTGGCTGCCAGAAGAAACCCTGCACGCTGTTCGTGACTACGTCGTGTCGATCAAGGGTCCGCTGACGACCCCTGTGGGCGGCGGCATCCGCAGCCTGAACGTTGCGCTGCGCCAGGAGCTGGATCTTTACGTCTGTCTGCGCCCCATCCAGTATTTCAAGGGCGTTCCTTCGCCCGTCAAAGAGCCTGAAAAGACCCACATGGTCATCTTCCGCGAAAACTCGGAGGACATCTACGCCGGCATCGAGTTCGAATCCGGCAGCGACAAGGCCAAAAAACTCATCAAGTTCCTGCAGGACGAGATGGGCGTCAAGAAGATTCGCTTCCCGAACACCTCCGGCATCGGTATCAAGCCGGTTTCCAGCGAAGGCACCGAGCGCCTGGTGCGCAAGGCCATCCAGTACGCCATCGACAACGACAAGCCCAGCGTGACCATCGTGCACAAGGGCAACATCATGAAGTTCACCGAAGGCGGCTTCCGTGACTGGGCTTATGCCCTGGCCAAGAAGGAATTCGGCGCTGTGGAAATCGACGGCGGCCCATGGATGAAGTTCAAGAACCCCAAGACCGGCAAGGAAATCACCGTCAAGGACAGCATCGCCGATGCTTTCCTGCAGCAGATCCTGCTGCGTCCCGCTGAATACAGCGTGATCGCTACCCTGAACCTGAACGGCGACTACGTGTCCGACGCGCTGGCTGCCCAGGTCGGCGGCATCGGCATCGCTCCCGGCGCCAACCTGAGCGACACTGTCGCCATGTTTGAAGCCACCCACGGTACTGCGCCCAAGTATGCCGGCAAGGACTACGTGAACCCCGGTTCCGAAATCCTCTCGGCCGAAATGATGCTGCGCCACATGGGCTGGACCAAGGCTGCCGACCTGATCATCAGCTCGATGGAAAAATCCATCGACTCCAAGAAGGTCACTTATGACTTCGCCCGCCTCATGGAAGGCGCAACCCAGGTCAGCTGCTCCGGCTTTGGCCAGGTCATGATCGACCACATGTAAAGCTGGCTCAGCCGGTTTTTCCGAGAACCGCCCGGGAGCAATCCCGCGGCGGTTTTTTTCTTGGCCGCAGAAAAGGAAAAAAATCACGCTTGAATGTCGCGTTCCCGCCACCAATTTCCCTATCAGGCGCACTGGACTACATCGGTGGCTAGAATGAATTCCATGGCAACCAAGTCTCCCAAATCCCCCAACTCTCCGGTGCAGCCCCCAGTCCCGGCTATCAAGCCTGATAACGGCAATGGGGGAGAGTCGGTCGTATTGGAGCGCCGGCCGCAAAAGACCAAGCCCCCGCAGATGTACCAGGTGGTCCTGCTCAACGACGACTACACCCCCATGGAGTTCGTGGTGGTGGTAATCCAGGAGTTTTTCAACAAGGACCATGACACCGCCACGCAGATCATGCTGAAGATCCATCTGGACGGCAAAGGCGTCTGCGGCGTGTTTTCCAGGGACGTAGCGGCGACCAAGGTGGACCAGGTGACCGAAGCTGCCCGGAAAAACGGCCATCCGCTGCAGTGTGTCAGTGAGCCCATTGAATAATCGTAAATCCGGCCAATATTCCCTTCATAAGTCAGTAGAGTTAACCCAAGCAAGCCGAAAGGAAGATCAATGATTGCCCAGGAACTAGAAGTCAGCTTGCATATGGCGTTTGTCGAGGCGCGTCAGCAGCGCCACGAGTTCATCACCGTTGAGCATCTCTTGCTTGCCTTGCTGGACAACCCCAGTGCGGCCGAGGTATTGCGCGCCTGCTCAGCCAATGTGGACGACTTGCGCAAGTCGTTGGCCAATTTCATCAAGGACAACACCCCGCAGGTCGCCGGCACCGACGATGTCGACACGCAGCCCACGCTGGGCTTCCAGCGCGTGATCCAGCGCGCCATCATGCACGTACAGTCCACCGGCAATGGCAAGAAGGAAGTCACCGGCGCCAATGTGCTGGTCGCCATTTTTGGTGAAAAGGATTCACACGCCGTGTATTACCTCCACCAGCAGGGCGTAACCCGCCTGGACGTGGTGAATTTCATTGCACACGGCATCAAGAAGAGCGACCCGCCCGAACCAGCCAAGGCTGGCGAGAGCGCCGCCGAGAACGAAGAGGGCGGCGAGAAGAACGAAAAAGCCTCACCGCTTGAGCAATTCACCGTCAACCTGAACCAGCTCGCCAGGGACGGCAAAATCGATCCGCTGATCGGCCGCCAGTATGAAGTCGAGCGCGTCATTCAGATTCTCTGCCGCCGCCGCAAGAACAATCCGTTGCTGGTCGGTGAGGCCGGTGTGGGTAAAACCGCGATTGCCGAGGGCCTGGCCTGGCGCATCACGCAAAAAGACGTGCCCGAGATCCTGGCCGAAGCCAATGTGTACTCGCTCGATATGGGCGCGTTGCTGGCCGGCACCAAGTACCGCGGTGACTTCGAACAACGCCTGAAGGGCGTGCTCAAGGCACTGAAGGACAAACCCAACGGCATCCTCTTTATCGACGAAATCCACACCCTGATCGGTGCCGGTGCGGCCTCGGGTGGCACGCTGGATGCGTCCAACCTGCTCAAGCCGGCGCTGTCCAGCGGCCAGCTCAAGTGCATAGGCGCGACCACCTTCACCGAATACCGCGGCATCTTCGAAAAAGATGCGGCCCTGTCGCGCCGCTTCCAGAAGGTCGATGTGGTCGAGCCTACCGTGCAGGAAACGGTCGACATCCTCAAGGGCCTGAAGTCGCGCTTTGAAGAGCACCACAGCGTCAAGTACGCCGTGGCSGCCCTGCAGGCYGCKGCCGAGCTCAGCGCCAAGTACATCAACGACCGCCAYCTGCCCGACAAGGCMATTGACGTGATCGATGAAGCCGGCGCYGCCCAGCGTATCCTGCCCGCGTCCAAACGCAAGAAGATCATCACCAAGGCTGAGGTCGAAGAGATCGTCGCCAAGATCGCCCGCATCCCGCCCGCCAATGTCTCCAACGACGACCGCGGCAAGCTGCAGACGCTCGAGCGCGACCTGAAGAGCGTGGTCTTCGGCCAGGACAAGGCCCTTGAAGTGCTGGCCTCGGCCGTCAAGATGGCGCGCTCCGGCCTGGGCAAGGACGACAAGCCGATCGGCTCCTTCCTGTTCTCCGGCCCCACGGGCGTCGGCAAGACGGAAGCTGCCAAGCAACTGGCTTACATCATGGGCATCGAGTTGATCCGCTTCGACATGTCCGAGTACATGGAACGCCACGCCGTGAGCCGCCTGATTGGCGCACCTCCGGGTTACGTCGGTTTTGACCAGGGTGGCCTGCTGACCGAGGCCATCACGAAGAAGCCGCACGCCGTGCTGCTGCTTGACGAGATCGAAAAGGCGCACCCGGACATCTTCAACGTGTTGCTGCAGGTCATGGACCACGGCACKCTGACGGACAACAACGGGCGCAAGGCCGATTTCCGCAACGTCA
Source organism: Polaromonas sp. P1_E1_2 (assembly GCF_056406035.1). Classification (NCBI taxonomy): domain Bacteria; kingdom Pseudomonadati; phylum Pseudomonadota; class Betaproteobacteria; order Burkholderiales; family Comamonadaceae; genus Polaromonas; species Polaromonas sp. P1_E1_2. The sequence goes on from NZ_JBFUAZ010000121.1 coordinate 4,893, forward strand.
TCATCGTCATGACCACCAACGCCGGTGCCGAGACGATGAACAAGGCGACCATCGGCTTTACCAACCCGCGCGAGTCCGGCGACGAGATGGCCGACATCAAGCGCCTGTTCACGCCCGAGTTCCGCAACCGCCTGGACGCGACTGTCAGCTTCAAGGCACTGGACGAAACCGTCATCCTGCGCGTGGTCGACAAATTCCTGCTGCAGCTTGAAACGCAACTTGCCGAGAAGAAGGTGGAAGTCACCTTCACCGACACGTTGCGCAAGTACCTCGGCAAGAAGGGCTTTGATCCGCTGATGGGTGCCCGCCCGATGCAGCGCCTGATCCAGGACACGATCCGCCGTGCGCTGGCCGACGAGCTGCTGTTTGGCCGGCTGACCGACGGTGGCCGCCTGACGGTGGACATGAAGGTCACGACGGACGAGAAGGGCGTTGAGACCGGGGAAGTCCAGCTCGACATCCAGCCGCTGCCCAAGAAGGAAGGCAAAGCCAAGCCGGAAGCCGAAGCGGCAGAGACCAACTGACCATTTCGCGGATCCACCAATCCAGCGGAGCGGATAGTTCCGCGCACCCAAAAAAGGSCGGTAGCATCACGCTATCGGCCTTTTTTCATTTCACCCGCGCTTCCTAAAACAAAAGACGCCCCGCCTTGACCCTTCCCGAACTCAGCTCAGAATGGAAAACCGGCCTCTCCCTGGCATGGAGTGCCTACATTGCCGTGCTGTCGGTCTGGATCGTGATGCAAAAGCGCGCGCCGGTCTCCACCATGAGCTGGATCCTGTCGCTGGCCTTGCTGCCGTTTGCCGGCTTCGTGATTTACTACTTCCTCGGTCCCCAGCGCCTCAAAAAGCAGCGCCTCAAGCGGCTGCGCAGCCGCGCCGGCGCGCGTGGCGATGCCGATCTGGCCCAGTTGCAGGGCGTGGCCGAAAGAGCACCTCCGGCCCTGCGGCAGATGACCGCCCTGGGAACCGCCGCCTGCGGTCTTCCGGTGTCCAGTGCTACCGGCGTCCAGCTGCTTTCAGGGGGTGCGCATACCTTCGACAGCATCTTCGACGCGATCCGCGACGCCCGCCATCATGTGCACCTCGAGTACTATATTTTTGAGCCCGACCGCATCGGCACTGCCCTGCGTGACCTGCTGGCCGAAAGGGCTGAGCAGGGCGTCAAGGTACGGCTGCTGGTCGATGCGCTCGGCTCCAAGCGGCTTGGGAGCCGGTTTCTGGCGCCACTGGAGGCTGCCGGCGTCGAGATTGCGTTCTTTCACGATACCCGCATAGGCCGCCGCCTGCGCCCGGTGACCAACTACCGTACCCACCGCAAGATCGTCGTCTGCGACGGCCGCGTCGGCTTCACGGGCGGCGTCAACATCACCGATGAAGAAGACCGGCGTACCCGCGCCGATGCCTACCATGATGTGCACCTGCGCATTGAAGGCAGCGCGGTGCGATGGCTGCAGACCACCTTCCTGGAAGACTGGACCTACGCCACCGGCGAATCGATAGCCGACACGGACGGGACCCTTCCGCACCTGCTGCCCCTCCTGGTGCCCGACGAAGAAGCCGGCGACATTCCGGTGCAGGTGGTGACCAGCGGGCCGGACAACATGCTGGAGCCGATTCACCGCATGCACCTGGCCGCCATCAATGCCTCCACCCAGCGCGCCTGGCTGACCACGCCTTACTTCGTGCCGGGAGAGCCCGCGCTGATGGCGCTGACCAGCGCCGCGCTGCGCGGCGTCGACGTGCGCCTGCTGGTGCCGCGCCGCAGCGACAGCTTTATTGTCAGCGCCGCGGCGCGCTCCTACTTCGACGAACTGATCGCTGCCGGTGTCAAGGTCTGGGAGTACAAGGCCCGCATGCTGCACTCCAAAACACTGGTCGTCGACGACAGCTGTGCCATGGTCGGCACCGCCAATTTCGACAACCGCAGTTTTCGCCTCAACTTTGAAGTGATGGCCGTGGTCTACGGCCCCGCGCTGGCAGGGCCGCTCGCTGCGCAGTTTGAAACCGACCTGCTCAGCGCCGCGCCTGTGCGCGCACATCGCCCCCAGAATTTTTTGATGCGCCTGCTCGATGCCACGGCGCGGCTGTTTTCCCCCTTGCTCTAATTACCTACTTCGAGTTCTTCATGCCCCACACCTTCCTCTGGCACGACTACGAAACCTTCGGCATCAACCCGCGCCGTGACCGGCCCGCGCAGTTTGCCGGCATTCGCACCGACGCAGAGCTCAATGAAATCGGCGAGCCGCTGATGATTTATTGCAAGCCGGCCAACGACTACCTGCCCAATCCAGAGTCCTGCCTGCTCACCGGCATCACTCCCCAGTTGTGCATGGAGCGTGGTGTGGCCGAGCACGAATTCGCCGCGCAGATCGAAGCCGTGCTGGCCGAGCCCGGCACGATCGGCGTGGGCTACAACACCATCCGCTTCGACGACGAAGTCACGCGCTACCTGTTCTGGCGCAACCTCATTGACCCGTATGCGCGCGAATGGCAAAACGACTGCGGCCGCTGGGATCTGCTCGATGTCGTGCGCATGGCCTATGCGCTGCGGCCCGAAGGCATCGCCTGGCCGCTCAAGCCCGATGAACGCAGGCCGGACGACGCCAGCGCCGTACGCCCCAGCTTCAAGCTCGAAGACCTGGCGCGTGCCAACGGCCTCATGCACGAGTCGGCGCACGACGCCCTGTCTGACGTGCGCGCCACCATCGCGCTGGCCCGCCTGATCCGCAAAGCGCAACCCAAGCTCTTTGATTTTTGCCTGGGCCTGCATAAAAAAGACCGCGTGGCCGCAGAGCTGGGCCTGCCCACCAGCCCGCAAACGGCCCAGCCGTTTTTGCACGTCTCGGGCATGTTCCCGCCAGAGCGCGGCTGCCTGGCCGTCATGTGGCCGCTGGCAACGCATCCGACGAACAAGAACGAGCTGCTGGCCTGGGACTTGTCGCAAGACCCGAGTGAGCTGCCTTTGCTCGACGTTGCCACGCTGCGGCAACGCCTCTTCAGCAAATCGGCCGAGCTGCCCGAAGGTGTGCTGCGCCTGCCCATCAAATCGGTTCACCTGAACAAGTCACCCATGGTCGTGCGCAAGCTCGCCACGCTGTCGCCGGAGATGGCGGCCAAATGGAATGTAGACATCCCCGCAGCCCTGGCCAACGCCGAGAAAGCGGCCAGCCTGCCCGACATGAGCGCCATTTGGCCCGAAGTCTTCCAGCGGCCCAAAGAGCCCACGCCGGATGTCGACGAAGACCTGTACGGCGGCTTCATCAACAACACCGACCGCCGCCGCCTGAACCAGTTGCGCGCCTTGTCACCCGCCGAGCTGGCCCACGCCCGCATCGGCTTTGACGACGAACGACTCGGGGAGCTGGTGTTTCGTTACCGGGCACGCAACTTTGCCGAGACCCTGTCGCCCGAAGACGCGGAACGCTGGGAGGCGCACCGCGCTGCGCGCCTGCTCGAAGGTGAGGGCGGGGCGCGCAATGTGGATGCGCTGTTTGCCGAGATTGATGTGTTGGCGGAGACGGCGGATGAGCGGGGGGAGGCGGTTCTTGGGGCGCTTTATGAGTATGCGGAGATGATTGCGCCTGAGATGTCTTAGGTGGTTTTTGTTGATCGGGCTTGTTCTGGCTTGGATGCTCTCGTCTGAGGGTTGCTGGCCGGGGGTAGCCCGGCGGCTACTCACTTTCTTTTGCTTCGCCAAAAGAAAGTAAGCAAAGAAAAGGCGACCCTGCTGTCTGCGTCCCTCCGCTTCGCTACGGGCAACCTGCGGTGCTCGGTCCAGGCGGGGTCTCGCTCGAACTCGCCTTCGGCTCAGACAATCGCGATCCCTGATCCGCCTGAACCTGCGCTCCTCGGCGCATACAGAAGGGCTAATCGGGAGCGGGGACTGAAG
>NZ_JBFUAZ010000122.1:0-8754 GCF_056406035.1 Polaromonas sp. P1_E1_2
AGGCGGGCAGGGCGCTCGCAGCGATGTGCCGCTTACTCGACCTTGGCTTTTTTGCGCAGTTCTTCCTGGAACGCCGCCAGCTTTTGCTGCTGCATTTGCTGAGCGATCTGCGGCTTCACTTCCTCGAAGGACGGGAGCTGGGCCGTGCGGATGTCGTCCACACGAATGACGTGGTAACCGAACTGGGTTTTCACCGGGGTATCGGTGGTCTGGCCCTTGTTGAGCTTGACCAGTGCCTCGGTGAATTCAGGCACATAGCTGGAAGGGTTGGCCCAGTCCAGGTCGCCGCCCTTGGCACCGGATCCGGGATCCTTGGACTTCTTCTTGGCGATGTCATCGAACTTGCCGCCCTTTTTCAGGCTGGCAATGATCTCTTTGGCCTCGGCTTCCTTTTCGACCAGGATGTGGCGGGCCTTGTACTCCTTGCCGCCATTGGCTTCGGCAAATTTGTCGTATTCAGCCTTCAGCTCGACATCGGTCACCGGATTCTTCTTCTGGAAGTCAGAAAACAGTTCGCGGATCAGGATGGTCTGGCGTGCCAGTTCCATTTGCACCTTGATGTCATCGCTGGAAGCCAGGCCCCGCTTTTCCGCTTCCTGCATGAACACTTCGCGCGCAATTACTTCTTCACGAAGCTGGCCTTCCATCTCAGGCGTTACTGGCCGGCCGGACTTGGCGACCTGTTGCGCCAGCGAGTCCAGGCGCGATTTTGGAACGGCCTTGCCATTGACGATGGCCACGTTCTGCGCCATGGCGCCTTGCGCGCCCAGTGCCAGCAGTGCCGCTACGGCGGTGCCGAGTAAAAGATGTTTCTTCATGATGTTTTTGTAGTCCTTTTGGTAATGCTTGAAAGCGTTTGGCAATGCGTTCTGACGTTGCTGCGGCTCTGTGCCGAAATCCCCGGGGCAAATCAGCGCAGATTCAGGGTGACTCGATGACTTCAATCGCCAGGGCATGGAGGCCCTGATCAATGAAATTTTGCATTGCATCATACACAAGCCGGTGGCGCGCCACCCGGCTCTTGCCGGTAAAGAGCGGGCTGGCAATGCGGATGCGAAAATGGGTACCGTAGCCTTCCGCGTTAGCGCCCGAATGCCCGGCATGGGAAGCGCTCTCGTCCAGCACTTCCAGTCGGGTGGGCTGAAGCCGCGCCTTGAGCTGCTGCTCGATCTCGTGGGTGCGCACGGGCAGGGCGCTGGAAACGCCGGCGTTCATGGTGTGGCGCCTGGTTTGATGTGCTTGTTCAGGTACACCGCYTGCGCAAGCACAAACACCACCATCAGACCGAGGCCACCAAACAGCTTGAAGTTGACCCAGGTGCTGGTGGAAAACGTGAAAGCCACCCACAGATTGAGCAGGCCCATCACGGCAAAAAAACCAACCCAGCTGAAATTGACCACGCGCCAGATCGGGTCAGGCAAGTTCATCTGCGCGCCCATCAGCGACTTGATGCCGTTTTTCTTCCACACCAGCTGCCCCAGCAGCAGCGCGCCGCCCATCACCCAGTACAGTACCGTGGGCTTCCATTTGATGAAGCTCTCGCTGTGGAAATAGATGGTGGCGCCGCCGAGCACCGTCACTAGCCCCAGGCTGATCCACAGCATGGTGTCGACCTTCTTGCCGCTTACCTTGAGCCAGAGGATCTGGGCCAGCGTGGCAACGATCACAACCACGGTAGCCAGCAGCACAGGCGCTTCAGCCGCACCCACCACTCCCCCGGAAACCATAAAACCCAGCCACTCGGTGGCTGTAGCGGCGGCCCAGTCCTTGTTGCCTTCGGCGTACTTGAACATGCCGAAAAAAAGGGCGATCGGCAAAAAGTCGAAAAGAATTTTCATAAACAGATTATCGCGGGGTAAAAGAAGCGAAAGAGCTCACTGGCGTTGGGTCCCGAATTAGCAAGCATGAGCCGCGGAACCGGCTTTGCCGGGCCGCAGGCGGGCGGCCCCCTCGGGGGGGCAGGAAGCTACGCGCAGCGAGCGACCGTGGGGGCTTCACTTCTTCTTGAAATCAAGCGCTGCCGAGTTCATGCAGTAGCGCAGGCCTGTGGGAGACGGCCCATCGGGAAACACATGGCCCAGATGCGCGCCGCAGCTGGCGCACACGGTTTCGGTGCGCACCATGCCGTGCTTGCGGTCCACAATTTCCTCAATCGCGCCGGGCACGGCTTCTTCCGAAAAGCTGGGCCAGCCGCAGCCGGCGTCAAATTTGGTTTCCGACTCAAACAGTTTGGCACCGCAGCAGATGCAATGGTAGCTGCCGTCGGCCCAGACGGCTTCGTATTTGCCGGTGTAGGGGCGCTCGGTGGCGGCGTGGCGCGTGACTTCAAAGGCCGCAGGCTCAGCGCCTTTTTCGGCCAGCAGGGCCTTCCACTCGGCGTCGGTTTTCTGGATCTTGGTGCTCATGTTCTGTTCCTGGCGTGAGTTGACGGAGGTGTTACGAACTGCAACTGATTTCAATGGATGAGGCCCAGTCTGGGGGGAAATCCGCAAAGCTCTCGTGCCCCGGGTGCTCCTCAAATGGGGCCTGCAGCAAGGCAAGCAAGGTGTCGACCCCGGAAAAGTCTTTTAGTTTCGCGGCGCGTATGGCTTCTTCCCCCAAATGGTTGCGCAGCACGAACTTGGGATTGTTGTTAAGCATCAAATCAGCCCGCAGMCCTTGATCCACTTGCGCAAGGCGCTCTGAATACTGTAGCGCCCAGGCGTTGAAGGATTCCCGGTCAAAGAACAGGTCACGCAGGGGTTCATGGCCGCTTTGTGCCGTGAAACCATTCAGGCGCCGCCAGAAGATGGTGTAGTCCACCTTGTTGGCGGCCAACAGTTTGAAGGTGTTGTCCACCAGGGTCTTGTCCTCGGATTGCTCGTCCGCCAGGCCAAGTTTGCCGCGCATTCGGGCCTGCAATGCCTCAGGGAACACGGTTTTGTAGGGTTCCAGGGCTGCAAGCGCCTGCTCCTGGTCTTCAATCAGCGGCAGCAAAGCCTGCCCCAGGCAAAACAGGTTCCAGTAGGCCATGTTCGGCTGCTTGTTATAGGCGTATCGGCCCTGGGTGTCCGAATGGTTGCAGATGTGGCCAGGATCAAACGCATCGAGAAACTGGAACGGGCCATAGTCAATGGTCAGCCCCAGGATGCTCATGTTGTCGGTGTTCATGACGCCATGGCAAAAACCTGCAGCCTGCCACGCAGCCATAAGGTGTGCGGTCTTTTCGCTGACGGCCTCCAGCAGCGCCGCATAAGGTTGCTTTGCCTCGCGGCAGGCGGGGTAAAACCGGTCGATGACGTAGTCGGCCAGCACCTTGAGCTGCGCATGCTGGTCGTTGTAGCTGAAATGCTCGAAGTGGCCGAAGCGGATGAAGCTTGGCGCGGTGCGGCTCACCACGGCGGCGGTCTCGATCTCCTCGCGCCGCACGGCCGCATCGGAGCCGGTAACGCACAGCGCCCGCGTGGTCGGAATGCCCAGTCCATGCATCGCTTCCGAGCACAAAAATTCGCGAATCGAGCTGCGCAGTACAGCCCGGCCATCGCCCATGCGGGAGTAGGGTGTTTTGCCGGCGCCCTTGAGCTGGATTTCCTGCGGCCCGCGCGGAGTACTGATTTCGCCCAGCAACAAGGCGCGGCCGTCACCGAGTTGCCCGGCCCAGACGCCAAACTGGTGACCGCTGTAGACGCTGGCCAACGGCTCGGAGCCGGGCAGGACGCCATTGCCGCTCAAGGCTTCCAGGGCTGCCTGTGATTCAAGCCATTCTGCGCCCAGTCCCAGCTCGTGCGCCATGCTACGGCTGCGGCCAACCCAATAGGGGTCAGGCAGGGACTGCGGCCGCAAGCGGGTGTAGAAGTCGCCACCCAGTTGGGCGAAGCTGTTGCTCCAGGTCAGCGAGGTACCGGCAGAGGAACCTGCATCGTCGGGCGCCGGAAGGTTTGCAGAGGTCATCGGCAAATTGTCCCCTACCTGACATGAACCCGTGATTTCACGGGCAATCCCGCATGACCGTCATGGTGCGCTGCGGCATGATGACCGCTTGCTGAACACTATTTAACCAATGGAGACTTCCCGATGCTTGGGTTAATGCAAAGCCAGCCGCTGCTGATTTCCGGCCTGATCGAATTCGCGGAGCGCCATCATGGCGACGCCGAAATCGTCTCGCGCCGCGTGGAGGGCGACCTGCACCGCTACACCTACAAGGATGTCGCCCATCGGGCGCGCCGGGTTGCCAATGCGCTGGACGGCCTGAAGCTCGCGTTCAGCGACCGCGTTGCCACGCTGGCCTGGAACGGCTACCGGCACCTGGAGCTTTATTACGGCGTGAGCGGCTCGGGCCGGGTGCTGCATACCATCAACCCGCGCCTGCATCCGGACCAGATCGCCTGGATCGCCAACCACGCCGAAGACCAGGTGCTGTGCTTTGACCTGAGTTTTCTGCCGCTGGTGCAGGCCGTGCATGCCAGGTGCCCGACCATCAAGCACTACATCGCGCTGTGCGACGCTGACAAGTTGCCGGCCGATTCGGGCATTCCGGATTTGCAAAGCTACGAAAGCTGGATAGGCGCACAAAGCGCCGACTACGCCTGGCCCAGTTTTGACGAAAACACCGCTTCCAGTATGTGCTACACCAGCGGCACCACGGGCAACCCCAAGGCTGCACTCTATAGCCACCGTTCCAGCACGCTGCACGCCTACGCGGCCGCGCTGCCTGACGTAATGTCCATCTCCGCACGGGATGCCATCCTGCCCGTCGTGCCCATGTTCCATGTCAATGCCTGGGGCATTCCGTACTCGGCCGCGCTCACCGGGGCCAAGCTGGTGTTTCCAGGGCCTGCGCTCGACGGCAAATCGATCTATGAGCTGATTGAGGCCGAAAAGGTCACTTACGCCGCCGGCGTGCCCACCGTTTGGCAGATGCTGCTGACACACATGAAGCCGTCAGGGTTGAAGTTCTCCACCTTGCGCCGCACCGTTATCGGCGGCTCAGCCTGTCCACCGGCCATGATCAATGCCTTCCGTGAAGACTACGGTGTGGAAGTGCTGCACGCCTGGGGCATGACCGAGATGAGCCCGCTGGGTACGCTGTGCGCGCTCAAGAACAAGCACGACACGCTGCCGGAAGCAGAAAGAATGAAGATACGCCTCAAGCAGGGGCGCGCCATCTACGGCGTCGACATGAAGATCGTCGACGCCAACGGTGAAGAGCTGCCCTGGGACGGCAAGGTCTTTGGCGACCTTTACGTGAAGGGGCCGTGGATTGTGCGCGAATACTTCAAGGGTGAGGGCGGCGACCYGCTGGTGGACGGCTGGTTCCCGACGGGCGACGTCGGCACCATAGACGCCGACGGTTATCTGCAAATCACAGACCGCAGCAAGGACGTGATCAAGTCCGGCGGCGAATGGATCAGCTCCATCGAGATCGAGAACATCGCCGTGGCGCACCCGGCCGTCGCCATGGCTGCCTGCATAGGCGTGGCCCATCCCAAGTGGGATGAGCGCCCCATCATCGCGGTCGTGAAAAAGCCCGGCATGGAAGTCACGCGCGACGAGCTGCTGCGCTTCTACGAAGGCAAGACCGCCAAATGGCAAATCCCCGACGACGTCGTCTTCGTCGACGCGATTCCCCTGGGCGCCACCGGCAAGATGCTCAAAACCAAATTGCGCGAGATCCTGAAAGATTACAAATTGCCACAGCCATAAAACAAAAGGGCGGTGACCTCGCAGCGGCCCCCTCGGGGGGCAGCGCACTACGCGCAGCGAGAAGCGTGGGGGTCACGTGGGTGACATCGGCTAGGGCATTCCCTGACGCAGTGCAACATCATTTGACCTAACCTTTGCCGGTTCCCTCTGCGGATTCACCGCGCATTCATACAATTTCCAGGAGACAAGGGATGACAACCCAGAACAGATTTTTCGCACGGCATGCAGGCATCGCCCTGGCGGTGTCTTCCATGCTTTACAGCGGCATGGCGCTGGCCCAGGCGCCCGCCAAGGCCGCAGCGCCGGCCAAAGCTGCAGTGGCAGCACCGGCCACCGGTGCCGTCAACCTGAACCAGACTGTCAAGATCGCCTGGCTTGATCCACTGTCCGGCCTGATGGCGGCCGTGGGCACCAACCAGCTCAAGGGCTTCCAGTTCCTGGCCGAGCAGTTCAGCAGGAAGAACAAGGCCGGCGTGAAGTTCGAGATCATCGGCATCGACAACAAGCTCAGCCCACAGGAAACCACCAACGCGCTGAAGTCGGCCATCGACCAGGGCGCGCGCTACGTGGTGCAGGGCAACGGCTCCGGCCCGGCGCTGGCCATCATGGACGCGCTGTCCAAGTACAACGAACGCAATCCCGGCAAGGAAGTCGTCTACCTCAACTACGCCGCGGTGGACCCGGACCTCACCAACAGCAAGTGCGACTACTGGCACTTCCGCCTAGATGCCGACACCTCCATGAAGATGGAAGCGCTGACGGCCTTCATGAAGGACCAGCCCGACATCAAGAAGGTCTACCTGATCAACCAGAACTACTCGCACGGTCAGCAGGTCGCCAAGTTCGCCAAGGCCAACCTGGCCAGCAAACGCCCCGACATCCAGATCGTCGGCGAGGACCTGCACCCGCTGGCGCAGGTGCGCGACTTTGCGCCCTACATCGCCAAAATCAAGCAGTCGGGTGCCGACACCGTGATCACTGGCAACTGGGGTTCCGACCTCTCGCTGCTGGTGAAAGCCGCCAACGAAGCGGGCCTCAACAACGTCAAGTTCTACACTTATTACGCCGGCGTCACCGGCACGCCGACCGTGCTGGGCGCGGCCTCGGCCGGGCGGGTCTACATGGTGTCCTACAACCACCTCAACATGGGCGGCGAGATCCAGCAGGTCCAGGCCGACTACAAGAAGAAGTTCAACGACGACTTCTACACCGGCGCGATCTTCCATGCCTTCACCATCCTGACCGAAGCCATGGCGCAGACAAAATCGACTGAACCCGCCGTCGTGGCCAAGGCCATGGAAGGCCTGCGCTTCAAGAGCTTCAACGGCGATGTGGAGATGCGCAAGACCGACCACCAACTGCAGCAGGGCCTCTACATCGACAAATGGGAAAAAGCCGGCGGCAAATACCCTTACGATGCCGAGAATACAGGCTACACCTTTGTGCCGGTCAAATACTATGAGCCCTATGTGGCCAGCACGCCTACCTCTTGCCAGATGAAGCGTCCGGGCTAAGGCCCTGGCGGCCGCCTGACCGGCGAAGGCCCGACCCATTCGGGCCTTTTTCTTTATCCCGGCAGGTTTCCTGCCCGTATCTGTTTTACCTTCCAGCTTCAGGCGGTCATTGATGAATTTGGAATTTTTCACCATCTCCCTGCTTAACGGCCTCAGCTACGGGCTGCTGCTGTTCATGCTGAGCTCCGGCCTGACGCTGATCTTCAGCATGATGGGCGTGCTCAATTTTGCGCACGCCTCCTTCTACATGGTCGGCGCCTACATTGCCTACAGCACCTCGCAGGTCATCGGGTTCTGGTGGTCGCTGCTGGTGGCACCGCTTTTGGTGTTTGTGATGGGCGCGGCCTTCGAGCGCTTTTGCCTGCGCAAGGTGCACAAGTTCGGCCATGTGCCCGAGCTGCTGGTTACCTTCGGGCTGTCCTACCTGCTGCTGGAGCTGGTGCAGCTGGTATGGGGCCGCTCGGCCGTCAACTATGTGTTACCGGAGGGTTTGCAGGGCCCGCTGTTCACGGTGTTCGGCACCAACTTTCCCAAGTCGCGCGCCTTCATCATGTTCATTTCGCTGGCCATGCTGGCCGGCATCTGGCTGCTGCTCACGCGCACACGCATCGGCCTGGTCATACAGGCCGCGCTCACCCATCCGGAAGCGGTGGAAGCGCTGGGCCACAACGTGCCGCGGGTCTTCATGCTGGTCTTTGGTGGCGGTGCCGCGCTCGCGGGCCTGGCCGGCGTCATTGGTGGCAATACCTTTGTGACGGAGCCCGCCATGGCCGGCTCGGTCGGCGCCATCATCTTTGTCGTCGTGGTGGTGGGTGGGATGGGTTCGCTCAGCGGCGCTTTTCTGGCTTCACTGCTGATTGGCCTGATCCAGACCTTTGCCGTGGCCATGGACCAGTCGCTCATGACGCTGCTGGCCAAATTCAGCTACACCGTGACGCCTGATTCCTTCGGCTATCCGTTGCTCAAGCTCACCATTTCGCAGGTCGCCCCCATTCTGCCGTTCCTGTTCCTGGTGCTGATCCTCATCTTCAGGCCCAAAGGTCTACTGGGCACACGCGAAGGCTAGGCAGACCAATATGACTCGACCCTTTCACGAATTCAAACCCTATAACGTCGGCCGCTGGCTGTTGTGGTCGCTGTACGCGCTGCTGCTCATCGTCGCGCCGCTGATGTTCAAAAGCAGCCTGGCGCTCACCATGCTGTCGCAGGCCGGTTACCTGGTCATCATCTGCCTGAGCTACAACATCCTGCTGGGACAGGGCGGCATGCTCAGTTTCGGGCATGCGGTCTATGCCGGGCTGGGTTCTTTCCTCGCCGTGCACGCGATGAATCTGGCCACCAAAGGCAGCTTCTACATCCCGCTGACGCTGATTCCGCTGGTGGGTGGCCTCTCGGGTCTGGTTTTTGCTGCGCTGCTGGGATACGTCACGACCAAGAAGGCCGGCACCACCTTTGCCATGATCACCCTGGGCGTGGGTGAACTGGTGTTTGCGATGTCGCTGATGTTCCCCGAGTTTTTCGGCGGTGAGGGCGGCATCACCACCAACCGCGCTTATGG
>NZ_JBFUAZ010000123.1:0-8748 GCF_056406035.1 Polaromonas sp. P1_E1_2
GTGGTGCAGATGATGGGGGGCCTGGCCTACATGACGGGCCGGCCCGGCGACCCGCTGCGCGCCGGCACCAGCGTGAACGACATCATGGGCGGCCTCTTCGGCGCCATCGGCGCGCTGGGCGCGCTGATCCAGCGCGGTATTAGCGGCAAGGGCATGGAAGTACAGTCGGCGCTGTATGAAAACAATGTCTTCCTGATGGGCCAGCACATGCTGCAGTACGCCATGACGGGCAAACACCCGGCCCCCATGCCCGCGCGCGACAACCCCTGGGCGGTGTACGACGTGTTCACGGTACGGGACGGTGAACAAATCTTCCTGGCGGCCGTGAGCGACGCGCAGTGGCAAACCTTTTGCACCGTGCTGGGCTTTCCCGACCTCAAGGCCGACCCGGCGCTGGCCACCAACAACCAGCGCGTGGCGGTGCGCCCCGCCCTGCTCAAGGACCTTGCGGCGCGGCTGGCCCCGCGCAGCGCCGGCGAGCTTTCAGCCATGATGGAAAAAGCCGGCCTGCCGTTTGCCCCCATCCGCAGGCCCGAAGACCTGTTCGACGACGAGCACCTGCTGGCCACCGGCGGCCTGGCCGATGTGCGCCTGCCCGATGGCCCCAAGGCCGGCCAGATGGTAAAAACCACGCTGTTCCCCATCACCATGCAAGGGGAGCGGCTGGGGGTTCGCCTGCACCCGCCCACGCTGGGCGAGCACACCCGCGAGCTGCTGGCAGGCCTGGGCTACAGCGCGGGTGAAATGGATGACCTGCACCGGCAAGCGGCAGTCAGTTGAGGCAGTGAGTTGAACCTGCCGGCCGATTTGCGCGACTCACGACAACGAAGGAGACAAAATGACCCCCAAGATGAAGATGATCCGCAGTACCGATACCTCAGCCTTGAGCAACAAACCCGCAACCCGGCGCCAGGCCCTCTGGGGACTCGGCGCCCTTTTTGCCGGCGGCGCCTTCCTGGCATCGCCACGCAGATTGCTGGCCCAGACTACCGACAAGGTGGTGCGCTTCATCCTGCCGGTGGGCGCCGGCTCGGGCGTGGACACCATCGTGCGAGCGGCCAGTGTTGCGCTGGGCAAGGCGCTGGGCAACCCGGTGGTGATTGAAAACCAGCCCGGCGCAGGCGGCATTGTCGGCACGTCCGCGCTTGTGAAGGCTGCCCCCGACGGCATGACGCTGAGCGTGGTGTCCAACAACCACGTGATCTACCCCAGCGTGTACAAGTCGCTGCCGTTCGACCCGGTGGCGGACATCACGCCCATCACTGTCATCGGCACCACGCCGATGGTGCTGGTGGTGAACCCCGCCAAACTGCCAGCCATCAATGTGAAAGAACTGGTCGCCCTGCTCAAGGCTAAACCCGATGCCTACAACTATGCGTCGTCGGGCAACGGCACCATCCTGCACCTGGCCGCGCAGATGTTTCTGGACGAAGCACAGGTCAAGGCCAAACACATTCCCTACAAGGGCGTAGGCCCCATGGTTGCCGACATGATCGGCGGGCAGGTGGACATGGGCGTGCTGGCGCTCCCCGCGGTGCAGGCGCACCTGAAAAGCGGCGCCCTGCGCGCCATCGGTGTGGGCGGCAGCGCCCGTTCACCCGCGGCGCCCGACATCCCGACCATTGCGGAACAAGGCCTGCCCAACTACAACATGGAAGGCTGGTTCGCGGTGATAGGCCCCGCGAAGCTGCCGGCAGCCGACGTCAAGCGCATCCACGCCGCGGTGGCTGCCGCCTACGCCACGCCCGAGGTGAAGGAAGCCATGCTCAAGCAGGGCAACACCATCAACCCCGGCAGCCCGGAAGCCGCCGCGCAGTACTTTCGCAGTGAATTGGTGAAGTACGCGCAGCTGGTGAAAAAGGCGGGCGTCGAACTGCAGTAAGGCCTGCGCGCAGGCGCGCCTTCGCACCTCTTTTTGCAACGCCAACGTGGCAGAGCAACCTTATGGTTGCTATCTTTTTAGTAGCTGCTTGCGCACGTCACTGTTAAGTAAACCGACGGCGAGACCCCGAAAACCRTTGTAATCAGGCGTTCTTTTCAGCTTGCCTGGAGCCGAGGGTAGCCAACGGGGCTGGGTTCTCCGTCTTGTAGGCAACCAGAAACTCGTCGGATGCCACCTGATCGGCCAGGGCCCTCAAGTTCGCAGCCGAGGCAGAACCCAGAACGACCTCCACTTGGTCGTTGACTGCTGCCCAGTGCACTATGCCTTCTGAAAGCCGGGTCTTGCCAAGCGAAGTGAGAACGCTGTGCTTGGTCCGGCGGTCCTGGGCGTCCTGACGCAACTCAACAATTCCGTCACGCACCAGAGGCCTTAGCGCATGGGTAAGCGCAGAAAGTTGAATGGCAAGCAGGGTCGCCAGGTTCTGTAGCGCCGGTCCTTGTTGATCGGCGCCCGTGAGCCTGTGTATTCCTGCGATAAGCGCGAGCTGCGTGGCTTTGAGGCCCAACGGTGCCAGCGCTTCGTCATAAAGCTGCTCAAGTCTGCGAGTCGCAAGGCGCAGTGGTGTGATCGTGCAAGCCCGTCCGCCCAGGATGTCCTGCTCATCTGCGGCGGGCATATCCAGGCTGCTTTTCGCATCGACAAGGTTTGTGGTAATTCCCATACTATCAAAATGGTTGAGTACTGCACCATCGATTGATTTCATGCAATCAATCATACATTTGAGCCCTCAACTTATTTAGTTGAGCCCTCAATTTTATTGGAAAAACAGCAATGACAAACAACAGTTCCAGGAAAGTCGCTCTTGTCACAGGGGCTTCCTCCGGCATCGGAGCCGTCTATGCGGACCGCTTCGCCGCACGTGGATACGATCTTATCCTTGTCGCCCGGCGCGCTGACCGCCTGGAAGCGCTCTGCGCATCGGTCTCAAAGGCGCACGGTATCAAAGCTGAGCCGATCTCGGCCGACCTGACAAAAGACGAGGATGTGGCGCGGATCGAAACGATTCTGGCCACCGATGGGGATGTGCACGTTCTGGTGAACAACGCCGGTATTGCGCGCCTGGCACCGGCTGCCCAGATGGCGGCAAATGACGTGCTGTCCCAGATTGCCCTCAACATCACAGCACTGACGCGCCTGACGCAAGCTGCGGTGCCAGCCTTCGTGGCGAGGAAGCAGGGCCTGATCATCAATATCGCATCCGCCCTGGCCGTTCACTCGCTGCCAATCAGCGCCATCTACAGCGGCACCAAGGCCTTCGTACTGCAATACAGCCGCAGTCTGCAGCAAGAACTCGCCGAAACCGGGGTGAAGGTTCAGCTGGTACTGCCCGCATCGACGGCCACCGAGATCTGGGATCTGTCAGGCGTTCCGCTGGCAGCCCTCAACAAGGAGGCCTTGATGACGACCGAAAACATGGTCGATGCAGCGCTCGCGGGCCTGGACCAGGGCGAAACGATCACCTGGCCGTCAGTCGCTGATGCGAGTCTGTGGGAAAAGTACGATGCGGCCCGCACCGAACTGTTCGCGGGCACCCAGGTTGGAACGCCGGCCCCTCGTTACAAGATTCGCTGAGTCCAGCGAACTGAACGTTACTGCTTTTCCTTTTCTCTCTTCTCTCTCTCTTCTTTCTCCGTTCTCTCCCCTTCTCTATTTCCCCAAGGACAGCCCATGCTTTTCGATGCATTCCCCCTGCGCGCGATCTCACTCAAAAACCGTGCCGTGATGTCACCGCTTACGCGCAGTCGCGCAGTCGACAACAACACGCCCAACAGCCTGATGGCCACCTACTACGCCCAACGCGCGAGCGCCGGCCTCATCATCACGGAAGGAACCTCGCCGTCGCCCAACGGCCTGGGTTACGCCCGCATCCCGGGCCTCTTCAATGACGCCCAGGTGCAAGGCTGGAAGCTGGTGACCGACGCCGTCCATGCCAAAGGCGGCAAGATCGTCGTGCAGCTGATGCATACCGGCCGCGTGACCCACCAGGCCAACCTGCCGGCCGGCGCCGAAGTGCTTGGGCCTTCACCCGAGACCTGCCCCGGCGAGATGTGGACCGATACGCAAGGCAGCCAGCCGCACTCACCGCCGCGCGCCATGACCGAGGCCGACATCCAGGCCGTGATCGGCGAATACACCACCGCCGCGCGTCTTGCCATCCAGGCCGGCTTTGACGGCATCGAGCTGCACGCGGCCAACGGTTACTTGCTTGAGCAATTCCTGAACGCCAACGTCAATCGCCGCACCGATGGCTACGGCGGCACGGCCGAAGGGCGCAACCGGCTGGTACTGGAGGTCGCCCGTGCTGCCGTAAAAGAGATCGGCGCTGAGCGAGTCGGCATCCGCCTGTCGCCCCACGGCGTGGTCAATAGCACCGGCGCGTTCGAAGGCGTGGACGAACAGTACCTGGCGCTGGTGAAGCAACTCTCTGCGCTCGCCCTCATGTACGTTCACGTCCTGGACCATTCGGCCATGGGCGCCCCTCCCGTCCCGGCGAAGTTGAAGACAGATTTGAGGGCTGCGTTCAACGGCCCCTTCATTCTCGCCGGCGGACAGGACAAAGCCAGCGCACAACAGGCGCTGAGCGAAGGCCGCGCGGACCTGATTGCCATAGGCAGGCCTTTCATCGCCAACCCTGACCTGGTCGAGCGCTTGCGCCAGGACGCGCCCTTGAACGCTCCTGCCCCGGACACGTTCTACACACCCGGCGCCAAGGGCTACACGGACTATCCGACGCTGGCAGGGTGAGCATCAAACGTCCCAGATGGGTACCCAACCGGGACACGCTGGGGCCTCGAATCTACAGCTTGGCGATGGACACTTCGGTCGACTTGACCAGTGCCACCACCTCACTGCCGACGGCCAGCTCGAGCTGGTCGACCGACCGCGTGGTGATGACGGAGGTGACGATGCCCCAGGGCGTTTCGACGTCGAGTTCAGACACCACGTCACCGCGGATGATTTCTTTCACGCGGCCGCGGAACTGGTTGCGGACGTTGATGGCTTGGATGGACATAAAGGTTCTCCTGGAACTTGGGTAAAAACGTTGAACTGAAAATCGATGAATTCAGTGGCCTGAATTCAGCACCGGCGGGCGGCTCAGCTCAGACGCTACATCGCACCCGCGAAAAATGCACAGGCTCAAAGCCCGTGGTGGCCGGCATCCGGAAGCTTTCCGCCAACAGCGTCAGCACCGCATCGTCCAGACGCACGGTGATCTCGGGCCCCACTTCATAGCGCTTGTCGGCCGACTTCGGCACCTGCGAATCGGTGGCATATACGCCCGGCAGGATGTGGCGGGCCGCCAGCGCCTGCAGCACCGGGCGCAGGGCGTAGTCCAGCGCCAGCATGTGGTGGGGGCTACCGCCGGTGGCCAGTGGCAGCACGGTTTTTTCCTTCAGCGCCGTTTGCGGCAGCAAATCAAGCAGCACCTTGAGCAGGCCGCTGTAAGCCGCCTTGTAGACCGGCGTGGCCACCACGATCGCACGCGCGCGGGCAATCTGGTCAATGGCTTTCACGATCGCCGGATGCCCCCACTCAGCCAGCAGCAAGGCCTGGGCCGGCAGCTCGCGGATGTTCAACCGGTCGACCACCACGCCGCCCCGCAGGGCCAGCCTGTCGCTGACGGAGTCAAGCAGCGCCGCCGAGCGGGACTGTTCGGAAGGACTGCCGGCAATCAGCAATACGGATTGTTGCGAGGACATTATTTGTGGAGCTCTCTGAGTTGCATTGATTACCAAGCGGCGTGTGCCAGCTCTCCCATTCCAGTGCCGGCGCGGAACCGGCTCAGCCGGGCCGCAGCGGGCGCCCCCTTGGGGGGAGGCGGCCAGAGGCCGCTTCGGGGGGGCCTATTTCCTGGTATAGATCTGGTCGAACGAGCCGCCGTCGGCGAAATGCTCTTTATCAGCCTTGGCCCAGCCGCCGAAGGCCTGGTCGATGGTGAACAGGTTCAGCTTGGGAAACTGCTTGGCGTACTTGGCAATGGCTCTTTGCGAAACGGCCGGGCGGTAGAAGTTCTTGCCGGCAATGTCCTGGCCTTCTTCAGAGTAGAGGTACTTCAGGTATTCCTCGGCCACAGCACGGGTGCCCTTCTTGTCGACGTTCTTGTCGACCACGGCAACGGCGGGCTCGGCCAGGATGCTCAGGGAAGGCGCGACCACGTCAAACTTGGCGCCGAATTCTTTTTCGAGCAAATACGCTTCGTTTTCCCAGGCGATCAGCACGTCGCCCTGGGCACGCTGGGCGAAGGTGATGGTGGAGCCGCGGGCGCCGGTGTCCAGCACCGAAACGTTGCCATAGAGCTTGGCGACAAACTCCTTGGCCTTGGCGTCGCTGCCGTATTTGCGCTTGGCGAATTCCCAGGCGGCCAGGTAGTTCCAGCGGGCGCCGCCCGAGGTTTTAGGGTTGGGCGTGATCACGTTGATGCCGGGCTTGATCAGGTCATCCCAGTCCTTGATGCCTTTGGGATTGCCCTGGCGCACGGCCAGCACGATGGTGGAGGTGTAGGGCGACGAGTTGTGCGGCAGCTTCTTTTGCCAGTCGGCCGACAACCAGCCGCCGTTTTTGACCAACGCGTCGGTGTCGCCGGCCAGGGCCAGCGTGGCCACGTCGGCGTCCAGGCCGTCAATGATGGAGCGGGCCTGCTTGCCGGAGCCGCCGTGCGACTGCTTGATCGTCACATCCTGGCCGGTCTTGGCTTTCCAGTATTTGCTGAAGGCCGCGTTGTATTCGACATAAAGCTCACGGGTTGGGTCATACGAGACGTTGAGCAGCGTGACGGGCGCTTGCTGGGCCTGGGCGGTCAGCAGTGACCCTGCCAGCGTCAAACCCAAACCGGCCGCCACGGCAGTGCGGGCGGAAACATTGATAAAGTTGCGGCGTGAAGTCATGGTTGCTCTCTTTTCCAAAAAATTGCGTGTAAATGCGAACAAAATGGATTCTGGAAGCAGACCTTAGAAACTGGAACGAATAAAAAATCAGTTCTTTATTCCACAAACATCCTTAGACATCTCAGCTACAACTTAGCCCTACGAAAGAACTACCCCATGGCACGCCTCGTCAAATGCATCAAACTCGGCAAAGAAGCCGAAGGCCTGGACTTCCCGCCCTACCCCGGCCCGCTAGGAAAGCGCCTTTGGGAAGAAGTCAGCAAGGAAGCCTGGGCGGAGTGGATGAAGCAGCAAACCATGCTGGTCAATGAAAACCGCCTGAACCTGGCCGACGCCCGCGCCCGCCAGTACCTGGCACGGCAGATGGAAAAACATTTCTTCGGCGACGGCGCCGACGCAGTGCAAGGCTACGTCCCACCCACGACACCCACGCCCTGACCTGACCGCATGCCCGAGCGCATTGAGTGGCTGGACGACGGCACCGCCGGCGGCAGCCCCTACAGCCCGCGCTTTGGCGACCGCTACCGTAGCGAGCTGGGCGGGCTGGATCAGGCTAAAGAAGTCTTCCTCAAGGGCTGCGGCCTGCCTGGGGCCTGGGCCGGTCAGCCGCAATGGACTGTTCTTGAAACCGGCTTCGGCCTGGGCCTGAATTTCCTGGTGACCTGGGCCGCCTGGAAGGCCGACCCGAAGCGCCCTGGCCTGCTGCATTTCGTCTCGACTGAAGCCTTTCCGGCGAGCGCCGAAGATGTGCTGCGCAGCGCCAGGACCCATCCTGAATTGCTGCCTTTCGCCGAACAGTTGCAGCGCCAGCTATGGGGGCTGCTGCCGGGCTTTCACCGGCTGGTGTTTGAAGGCGGCCAGGTCTTGCTGACGCTGTGCATCGGTGACGCCAAGGCCATGCTGCGCGAGCAGTTGTTTGAAGCCGATTCGGTCTACCTGGACGGTTTCAGCCCGCAGCGCAATCCGGACATCTGGGACATCCATACTTTCAAGGCGGTAGCGCGCTGCTGCCGGCGCGGCACGCGTGTTGCCACCTGGACGATTGCGCGCAGCGTGCGCGATGCGCTGGCGCAATGCGGATTTGTGGTGGGCAAGGTGCCGGGCATACCGCCCAAACGCGACAACCTGCAGGGCGAGTTCAACCCGGCGTGGGAACCTAAAAAAGCGCAGCCCTCGCCCGCTCGCCGGCTGCCCGGGCGCTGCGTGGTGATTGGCGCCGGCCTGGCCGGCGCGGCTGTGGCGGCCAGCCTGGCGCGTCGCGGCTGGCAGGTCGTGGTGCTGGACGCGGCCGAAGAGCCCGCCACCGGGGCGTCCGGCCTGCCCGCCGGCTTGCTGGCGCCGCATGTCTCGCCCGACGACAACCCGCTCTCGCGCCTGTCGCGCCATGGCATTCGTGCCACGCTACAGCAAGCTGAGGCCTTGCTGCAGGCCGGTGACTGGGGCCGCACCGGCGTGCTGGAGCACGCGGTGGAGCACCCGCGCAAACGGCCCGAGGCGTGGCAAACAGACTGGGTCGACGCCGCTAGCGACTGGACAGGGCCAGCCGACGCCGACAAGCTCAGGCAATGCGGCCTGCCGCCGGATACGCCCGCGCTGTGGCATGCGCGGGCCGGCTGGATCCGGCCGGCCGCCCTGGTCGACGCCTGGCTGGCGGGGCCGGGTGTGCTGTCGCACGGCCGATCAATAGTGAACCGCCTGAACCAGGCCTCGGGCCAATGGCAGGTTTTGGATGCGCAGGGCCGGGAGTTGGCTCGCGCCGAACTCGTGGTGCTAGCTGCCGGTTATGCCAGCCTGGAACTGGCAGCCGGCGCCGGTACGAACAAGGCTGGCGAACTGGCATTGCAGGCCATCCGGGGCCAGGTGAGCTGGGGCTTGCACGAGTCCGGCACAGCCGATGCGCTGCCACCCTTTCCCGTGAAC
>NZ_JBFUAZ010000124.1:0-8659 GCF_056406035.1 Polaromonas sp. P1_E1_2
GAGGAGGATGTTGCGCCCGGCGGTCATGGTCATWCCGGCCGCGCCTGCATTGGTTTTGGTGATGTTCGCGCCGGTATTGATGTTGATGTCGCGCTCGGCAGTCAGCGTGAAGGTGTTGTTGTCCGTCCGGTTGATCGCCTGGTTGACGTGGATGTCGCCGTTGCCGCCGGCCGTGCCCATGGTGGCGGTCTGGATTTCAAAGTTGCCACCAGTCAAAGCGGCCGCGACGGCTGCGGCCGTCATGTCGCCCGTGGCGGAGATGGTGAAGTCATTGGGGTCTATCAGCCATTTCCCGGTGTTGCCGGYGGAAGCCAGCGTGGTGACCCGGGCGCTGTCGGCCACCTTSACATGCGCGGCGCTGGTTTCGACAAAGCCGCCATTGCCGCCATCGGGRGCCGARGCATCGAGCGTGCCGCCGACATTGACCGTACCCGTTTCCATRTCGCCCATCAGCAGGATGCGSCCGGCCTTGTTGGCAATCGTCTTCGCTTCAATGACACCGGTGTTGTTCACCGTCGCCGTGGTCAGCTGGTCCATGGCTTTTGCGGACAGCAGCACCTGCCCGCCATTCGCCTGGATCAGCAGCTTGTTTTCGGCCAAGGCATTGATCGCGCCCTGGTCGATGCTGTAGCCCAGCAAATTGCCGTTATCCAGGTTCAGGGTGATCTTGTTGCCGGCCGCGAGCAATGCGGTTCCCAGGCTGGCGGCGATCACGCCTTCGTTGCGTACCTCGGGCGCCAGCAAAGCTACATAGCCGCCATTCGCAGCCGTCAACGTGCCCTTGTTCACGACAGAGCCACTCGTGCCGTTGTTGCTGAAAACATGGTTGCCRGCCTGGAAGTCGGCGTTGCTCATGGACAGCGTCGAAGCCACCAGTCCGCCTACGTTGACCTGAGACCCGGCGCCAAACAGCACGCCGTTGGGGTTGAGGATAAACACCTGGCCGTTGGCCGTGAGGCTTCCCAGGAATTCGCTGGGGCTGCTGCCGGTGATGCGGTTCAGCGCGATGGCCTGCGCATTGGGCTGGTTGAATTTCAGCGCTTCATTGGCTGCCGTGGACAGCGATGTCCAGTCGATCGCCAGACGCTGGCTGGTCTGGTTGATCGTAGTGGTGGCGCCGCTGGTGCTGACGCTGCCGCTGCCCACCACCACGGTGGAATTCAGCGCGTCTGCGGCGTGCACCTGCAAGTTAAAGACGGACATCGCCAGCAGCATGACCACGGCGGCGCGGCACCGTGCATGCAGGACAAAAACGAGGCCCCCACGGGAACCGGCGGAAGCAACTTCAACACCGCTGCGTGCTGAGCCGCCCATGCTTCGGCCTTTGGCGGTTTCAGCCACGGCCACCCACAGGCCCAGCGCTGCGTTCCAGACAAGGCGGTAGATGCGGTTGATGCTGGCGTGACTTTTCATGAGAGTCTTTTCGGAAGGTCAGGAAATCCGGCTACCGCCTGGGCGAGCGGTGGAAAAAAGACGAGCAGCCAGCTCGCGCATGTAACCATAAGTATCCACCAATTGAACGTCCGGATGTATGGTTAAAAGGCGGCGTGTGGCATTTCGGAACACCGGCCTGGCCATGCGGGCACAGGGCCCCACTGGCAAAAAATTTTGCTATGCTTTTAATAGCTGCTTGCGCCCATCTGCATTGCCTTACAGGCACTTTTAATGCTAAAAAAAATAGCCAAAATTGCCTGAAAAGCAGTTTTTCACCGTTTTTCCGGCCCCATTGGGTTCGTTAGATGCAAAAAAGGCATTTTTTGGTCGATTTTTAAGCATGAAACCAGGACTTCAGGCAATAYAGACGGGCGCAAGCAGCTATCAAAACAATAGCATTCAGAGCTATGCGTACAGCGCTCGACGGCACGGCGGCCTGGCAGTCAGCGCCTGTACCTGAAAAGCCCCACGCTTTTCACTTTGTGTAATGCACTGCCCCTCCCAATGGGGCGCTGCGCCTGCGGCCCCTGCTGGTCTGAAGCCAAGGAAGCCGCTGCATGCGCTTGAGAGTTACTCGTTCTCGCCCGTGCTGCCGGCTTCGGCAGCGGCTGCCCTCAGGGCATCGACCTGCGCATCGGGGCTGGGGCCGATGCGGGGGTTCGCGGAGCGGTTCACGCCGGCCAGGTAGATCATCGCGCTGCGGTAGGCCTCGTCGATCAGGAAGTTGCCACCCGAGCCGGCCGACCTGATCGTCAGCGTGCCACCCGTGATGTCATAGCCTTCCTGGCCCGACCAGGCGAAGTAGCTGCCGGGGTTGGTGCCGCTGGCGGCCGTGACGCCCGGCGCACCGGCGCCCGACTGCTGCGCACCGTTGTAGGCCACGCTGGTGTCGGGCAGCGTGAGCGGCTGCAGAAAGCTGCGCAGCAGCGGGCCGGTCTGGCCTTCATAAATGCGCCACGAGGCCGTGGAGCCGCCTTGGGTGGTGATGTCCCAGCCGGTGAAGGTGGCCGCCTGCATCATCTGTGCGGTGGTCTTGCCGGTGCCGCCTGCGCTGCTGCCCTGGCCGGACGTGTTGACGTCCCAATAGCTGTTGTTTGTCGCGGCCGTTCCGACCTGTTCGGCCACCAGCCCGCCTGCCATACCGGTAGCAGTGACGCGGCCGGTGCTGTAGGCGCGCGTGATGATGCCGTCCAGCGAGCTGCCGACCAGCCCGCCCACCTTGTCGTCGCCACTCACGGCGCCGCTGGCGTACGCGTCGGTGATGCCGCCCTGGCTGAGTTCGCCCACCAGGCCGCCAACCTCGTCAATGCCCTGCACCGTTGCCGTGCTGTAGACATTGCTGAAGGTGGTGCAGCAGCCCTGCCCCGCGATGGCGCCCACAAAGTCGGCGCCGGTGATGCTGCCGCCCACCAGCCCGAGGTTCTGGATGCTGGTGCTCTGCGTAAGGCCGAACAGGCCCACGAAGTTGTCGCCCGGACGGTTGATGAAGAGATTGCGGATCTTGTGGTTGAGGCCGTCGAAGCGGCCCTCAAAAATACCTGGTGCGCCAACGCCACCCAGGGTATCGAAACCCGCGCCGGCGTTCCAGTTCACCGTGTCGCTCGCGTCGATGTCGGCGCCCAGCACGTAGTTGCCGGTGGGATTGCCGTTGATGCCCTGCAGGTCGGTGCCGGTGGTGCTGCCTGCCACGCCCAGGCTGGTGATGACTTTGTACGGGTCCGTGACGCCGTCGCTGCCCAGCCGGGTGCTGAAGTTGTCGCCGGCCCGCAGGTTGACCGGGGCCCTGACGTTGTACGTTGCAGTGTTCCCCGCATTGATGGCGCCCAGTCCGTATTCCAGTGCCAGCTTGCCATTGGCGTGCTGCGAGGTGATGGACGCGTTGATGTTGATATTGCGCCAGGCGCTCAAGGTCAGCGTGGTGCCCGCGTTCCAGGTGAAGGCCGCGTTGACGTGGATGTCGCCGTTATCCGTACCGCCGGCATTGTTGGTCGCCAGTGCGACATTGCCCAGGTTGAGGCTGGCGGCCAGCGTGCCCGCGCCTATGCCACTGCCGGTCAGCGCACCGCTGCCCGCGGCGATGGTGAAGTCGGTCGGGTCTATCAGCCATGTGCCGTGGTTGCCGCCACCGCCTGCAGAGGCCAGCGTGGTGATGACAGCGCCGTCGGCCACCTTGACGTGTGCCGCGGACGTTTCGACAAAGCCGCCATCACCGCCAGTGGGCGCCGATGCATCCAGCGTGCCACCTGCGTTCACCGTGCCGGTGTCCATGTCGCCCATCAGCAGGATACGGCCGGCCTTGTTCTGCAGGGTTTTGGCTTCGATGATTCCGGTGTTGTTCACCGTGGCCGTGGTCAAGCTGTCCATGGCTTTCGCGGAAAGCAGTACTTGCCCGCCGTTCGCCTGGATCAAATGCCTGTTCTCCGCCAGCGCCCTGATCGCACCCTGGTCAATGCTGTAACCCAGCAGGCTGCCGTTATCGATGTTCAGGGTGACCTTGTTGCCGGCGGCCAGCAGCGCCGTGC
Source organism: Polaromonas sp. P1_E1_2 (assembly GCF_056406035.1). NCBI lineage: Bacteria > Pseudomonadati > Pseudomonadota > Betaproteobacteria > Burkholderiales > Comamonadaceae > Polaromonas > Polaromonas sp. P1_E1_2. The sequence goes on from NZ_JBFUAZ010000124.1 coordinate 3,957, forward strand.
CCAGCGATGCCGTCATCACGCCTTCATTGCGTACTTCGGGCGCCAGCAAGGCGAGGTAGCCACCCTGCCCCGCGTTCAGCGTGCCCTGGTTGACAACCGAGCCGACCGAGCCTGTGAACACATGGTTGCCGGACATGAAGTCGGCATTGCTCATGCCCAAGGTTGAAGCCACCAGTCCGCCCACGTTGACCTGGCTGCCCGCACCAAACAGCACGCCGTTCGGGTTGAGGATGAACACCTGGCCGTTGGCCGTGAGGCTGCCAAGCAGTTCGCTCGGGCTGCTGCCGGTGATGCGGTTCAGCGCAATGGCCTGGGCGTTGGGCTGGTTGAACACCAGCGCTTCATTGGCACGGGTAGACAGGCTGGTCCAGTCAATCGCCACACGCTGGCTGGACTGGTTGATGGTGGTGGTGTTGCCCACCGTGGCCAGGCTGGCGGCGCCCGCAGACACGCTGGCGCTGGCGGCGTCTGCGGCCTCGGCCTGCTGGGCACCTCCGGCAAGCAAGAGCAATGCAGCGCTGCAGGCAGCGTTGAGTGTGAACCCGCCCGTTGCACTGGCGCCGCGTCGGGCCAGGCGGTAAATGCGGTTGATGCCGGCATGGCTTTTCATGTGTAGCCTTTCGGGACAGGACGGGCGGCGAAGCCCCCAAAGATCTCTCTTTTCCTGCCGGCGATGGCCTGTCATCTGGGGCCACAGGCCCATGCGCCGCGCATGACAAGTGCCATATTACGACGCCCCGGACCGACGCGATAGCCTGGGTTTCACGCACGACGCAGCCTTGCGCCCCTTGTTTGCTACAGTTTTGATAGCTGCTTGCGCCTGTCTTTATTGCGCTGCAGCCTGATTTCGCCATCAATCCTGGTGCAGGAGCCCAAACGACTGCTGCGAGCGCATCAGCCGCGGGCGTTGCCGCCAAAACCACCACCGCCCGACGAGCCAGGCAGGGGCCGAGGGTCCGGCTTCGCCGGCCCCAGGCGCCGCCCCCTTTGAGGGGGAGCAGACTACACGCAGTGAGTCTGAACGGGGGTGAGTCTAGTTTTCGTCGGTATTGCCCGCTTCTGCTGCGGCGGCCGCCAGCGCGTCGGCTGCAGCGCTGCCGCCGAATCCACCACCACCTACGCCACCGCCGGACGAACCGCCCAGGCCGGCCACAGCCTGCAGCGCGCTGTCATAGGCGCCGACCAGTGCTTCACTGCCAAGCGCCACGGTGCCGGCGTCGGAGGTCTTGATGCTGAGCGCGCCGTTGGCAAAGCCCAGTGCGTAGTTGCCGGAGATCGAGTTCAGCCCGCCAGGCGTGATCACATAGCTGCCAGCGGCCACGGCCCCCTGAGAAGATCCGCCATAGCCCACGGTTCCGCCGATATCCGCCGACGTATCACCCGCCACAAAACCGCTGTAGCTCACGCCGTTGCCACCGCTGTAAGCCGTGCCGTCATAGTTCTTGCTGTCGTTGTTGGCCGTCACCGTCAGCGCCTTGGGTGTGATGCTGGCCGTGGTCGTTGCCGTGGTGTTCAGCAGGTTGTAGTTGCTGGCGTCGGTGCCGCCTATAGCGATGCCGTTCACGCCGACCGCCTTGCCCGTGCCGGCGTTCTTGTCGGCGAAGGATGCGGCACCCGTGACGCTGAGTACATCGCTGCCCAGGCGGTTGTCGGCGTAACCCACGGTGGCTGCCGTTGTACCGTCATACACCTTGTTCACGCCAGCGGCTGTCACTGCCAGGTCGGCCTTGTTGATGGTGCTGGTCGTGTTGTTAGCGTAGCTGACGTTGTAGTTGGCGTTGTTCACGCCATCGCCCACCGTGACGCCCGAAGTCGTGACGGTCTTGTTGCCTGTGCCGGCATTCTTGTCGGTGAAGGCGAAGCTGCCACCGGTGGCGTTGTCGCCTGCGAACACCGTGCCGGCCGTTACCACCACCGCGCCAGCAGCCGAGAGGCCACCGTCGTAGGTCTTGGTGACATCGGAAGTCGACAGGCTCAAGTTGGCCTTGTTGATGGTGCTGGTGGTGTTGTCAACATAGGCGATGTTGTAGTTGCCGGTCACGTCGGCGTTGCCGCTGTCCTTGATCGTCAGGCCGCTGACTTGCACCGTCTTGTTGCCGACGCCGAAGTTTTTGTCGGTGAAGGCCTGCGTGGCGGCGGCGTTGACCGATTCGCCCGCGCCGGCGCCGGCCAGCGTGCCGACAGAGCCCGTACCCGTAGCGCTGGTCGTGCTGTCGTAGGTCTTGGTCACGCCTGTGGCCGTCACCGTCAGGTTGGCCCTGTTGATGGTGCTGGTGGTGTTGTCCACATAGCTGACGTTGTAATTGGCGTTGTTCACGCCGTCGCCCACCGTCACACCGGCCGCAGTCACCGTCTTGTTGCCCGCCCCGGCGTTCTTGTCTGTAAAGGCGAACGTGCCGCCGCTCAAACCGTCACCGCTGAATACCGTACCCGCCGCGACAGTGGCCGTGCCCGATGCGGCCAAGGTGCCATCGTAGGTCTTGGTCACATTGGCCGTGGACAAGGTCAGGTTGGCCTGGTTGATGGTGCTGGTGCTGTTGTCCACGTAAGCGATGTTGTAGTTGGCGTTGTTCACGCCGTCGCCCACTGTCACGCCCGCAGTCGTCACCGTTTTGTTGCCACTGCCGACGTTCTTGTCGGTAAAGGCAAACGTACCGCCTGTGGTGTTGTCGCCTGCGAACACCGTGCCCGCCGTCCCCACCACCGTACCGCTGGCGGATAAACCACCGTCGTAGGTCTTGGTGACGTCGGTGGTCGACAGGCTCAGATTGGCTTTGTTGATGGTGCTGCTGGTGTTGTCGACGTAAGCGATGTTGTAGTTGCCGGTCACGTCGGCATTGCCGCTGTCCTTGATGGTCAGGCCGCTGGCCTGAACCGTCTTGTTGCCGATACCGAAGTTCTTGTCGGTGAAGGCCTGCGTCGCGGCGGTGTTGACCACTTCGCCCGCACCGGCGCCTGCCAGTGCGCCAACAGAGCCCGTGCCTGTGGCATTGAGTGTGCTGTCGTAGGTCTTGGTCACGCCCGTGGCGGTGACTGTCAAGTTAGCCTTATTGATGGTGCTGGTCGTGTTGTCCACGTAGGCAATGTTGTAGTTGCCYGTSACGTCGGCGTTRCCGCTGTCCTTGATGGTCAGGCCGCTGGCTTGCACCGTCTTGTTGCCGATGCCGAAGTTCTTGTCGGTAAAGAGCTGTGTGGCAGCGGTGTTGACCGATTCTCCCGCTCCGGCGCCTGCCAGCGCACCGACGGTGCCCGTTCCCGTTGCRCTGGTCGTGCCGTCGTAAGTTTTGGTCACACCAGTCGCCGTCACCGTCAGGTTGGCCTGGTTGATGGTGCTGGCCGTGTTGTCGACATAGCTGATGTTGTAGTTGCCCGTCACATCAGCGTTGCCTGCGTCCTTGATGGTCACTCCGCTGGCCTGCACCGTCTTGTTGCCGATGCTAAAGTTCTTGTCCAGGAAGGCCTGGCTGCCGGCGGCATTGACCACTTCGCCGGCTGCCGCTCCTGCCAGCGTACCGACCGAGCCCGCGCCTGTCGCGCCCAGTGTGCCGTCGTARGTCTTGGTCACACCCGTGGCCGTTACCGTCAGGTTGGCCTGGTTGATGGTGCTGCTGGTGTTGTCGACATAACTGAGCACATAGTTGCCGCCACCGTTGCCGTCGTTCAGCGTGGCGCCGCCCACTGTCACCGTCTTGCCGGTGCCTGCGTTTTTGTCGAGGAAGGCAAAGCTGCCGCCGGTGGTGGTGTCGGTGTCAAGCAGTTGGGTGCCGCCGGTGGCGGTGAACGTGCCGGCAGCGTCGAGCTGGCCGTTGTAGGTTTTGCTGACGTTGGTGGTAGTCAGCACCAGGTTGGCCGGCGTAACAGTGAGGGTACCGCCGCTGATGTCGTAACCCTGCTGGCCGGAATAATAGCCGTTGTAGGTACCGGCATTGCGCCCACTGGAAGCCGCCCCCAGAACACCAACCGCCGCCGTGCTGGCGCCGGTTTGCACCACACCGTTGTAGGTGAGCACGGTGTCGGCCACCGTCAGCCCACTCAGGAAGCTGCGCAGCAGCGGCATGCTTTGACCTTCGTAAATGCGCCACACCGCCGTGCTGCCGCCGGTGCTGGCAATGTCCCAACCAACAAAGGTGCTGGCCTGCTTCAACTCGCCATCGGTCTTGCCGCTGCCGAGGGCGTCTGGCAGCCCCGGGTTGGCGGTGGCACTGTGGAAGCTGTTGCTGACCGTGCCGATGTTCAGTCCCACCAATCCATCGGCATCTAAGCCGCCGGTGCTGGCATTGCCCGTGGCGTAGCTGTTGCTGATCGCGCCGCCGTTGTTGTTGTACCCCGCCAGCCCGCCGACATATTGATCGAGGCCGTTGACATTGCCCGTGGCATAGCTGTTACTGATCACGCTGCCGAAGTTGTTGTACCCCACCAGCCCGCCGACATAGTCAGTGCCGCTGACATCACCCGTGGCGTAGCTGCCGGTGATCGCGCCGCCGCTGTTCTCCCCCACCAATCCGCCGACGGATCTATTGCCGCTGACATCACCCGTGGCGTAGCTGCCGGTGATCGTGCTTGCGTTGTTCACTCCCACCAGGCCGCCGACACGGATGAGGCCGCTGACGCTGCCTGTGCCCGCGTGGCTGTCACTGATCGTGCTGTTGTAGGCGTACCCCACCAACCCACCGATATTGTTGTTGCCGCCGCTGACATTGCCC
>NZ_JBFUAZ010000125.1:0-8647 GCF_056406035.1 Polaromonas sp. P1_E1_2
AGCGTGGACTGTGCGCCCCCGGTAATTGCCACCAACGGTACGCCCTGACGGCTTAACACCGGCAGGATCATCGTCAACTCGGCGCTCTCGCCGCTGTTGGAAATTGCGAGCACCACGTCGATGGCCTTGATCATGCCCAGGTCGCCGTGGCTGGCCTCGGCCGGATGCACAAACATGGCAGGTGTTCCGGTGGAGGCGAGTGTGGCGGCAATCTTGCGGCCTATATGGCCGCTTTTTCCCATGCCCATGACAACCACGCGGCCGCGGCATTGCAGCATCAACTCCACGGCCTGGGCAAACTCATTGCCCAGCCGTCCCACCAGGCCCAGCACAGCGGCGGCTTCTATTTCAAAAGTCTTCCTGGCAAGGCTCAGCACCTGTTCGGCATCAAAATTCACGGCGTCAAGGCTCATGGCTGCATTCTATAGAGGCGGGCAGGCCCCATCCCGCCGGCCAACCCCCGCGCGAATGGGCCTTTGCCGCCTGCAATTGGTCAAGGCCATGCAATATCCTCGGCTACCATCAACGCATGAGCGCGCTTGAACTGACCCTGCTGTACCTGCTGGCTGCTGTGCTGGGTGTGGTGGCATGCCGTTCGCTCAAGCTGCCGCCCATGCTGGGTTACCTGGCGGTCGGCGTGGTCATCGGGCCCAACGCGCTGGCGCTGGCACAAAATTCCGACGGCGTCAGGCATTTGGGCGAGTTCGGCGTGGTGTTTCTGATGTTCGTGATCGGGCTTGAGTTCAACCTGCCCAAGCTGCGCTCCATGCGGCGTCACGTCTTTGGCCTGGGCCTGCTGCAGGTTACGCTGACCATCGTGCTGGCCACGGTGGGCTCGCTGTTCCTTGCCAGCATGGCCCCCGGTCTCTGGAAGATGGGCTGGCAGACCGCGCTGGCGCTGTCCGGTGCCATCGCCATGAGCAGCACCGCCATTGTGGTCAAGCTGCTGTCGGAGCGACTTGAACTCGAATCCGAACACGGCAAGCGCGTTATGGGCGTGCTGTTGTTCCAGGACTTGGCCGTTGTGCCGTTGCTCGTGCTGATTCCGGCACTGGGGGCGCCCGCCGATGCGCTCCTGATGGCGCTGGCGATCGCGGGGTTGAAGGCGGCCGTGCTGGTGGGGCTGCTGCTCACCGGCGGGCAGCGCATCATGCGCTGGTGGCTCACCATCGTGGCACGGCGCAAAAGCGAAGAACTGTTCGTGCTCAACCTGCTGCTGGTCACGCTGGCGCTGGCCTGGCTGACCGAGCGCGCCGGGCTGAGCCTGGCGCTGGGCGCGTTTATCGCCGGCATGCTGATCTCCGAGACGGAATACAAGCACCAGGTCGAAACCGACATTCGGCCCTTCCATGATGTTTTGCTGGGCCTTTTCTTCATCAGCATCGGCATGCTGCTGGACTGGCGGCTGGTGCTGGAACGATGGCCGCTGGTGCTGTTGCTGACGACGTTGCCTGTTCTCTTCAAGCTGGTGCTGGTTACCGCGCTGGCGCGTTCGCTGGGTGCAACAGCCGGCGTATCGCTGCGCACCGGCCTGTACCTTGCCCAGGCGGGCGAATTCGGCTTTGTGCTGCTCACGCTGGCCCAGCAGGGCAACCTGGTGCCCCCCGCGCTGTTAAACCCCATTTTGGCCAGCATGGTGCTGTCCATGCTGGCAACGCCTTTCATCATCATGTACAGCAACCGCATTGTGATGAAGCTGGTTTCCAGCGAGTGGCTGCAGCAATCGCTGCAAATGACCACCATCGCGCGCAAGTCCATCAACGCCAACAAACACGTGATCATCTGCGGCTATGGCCGCTGCGGCCAGAACCTGGGTCACATGCTGGAGCGCGAAGGCATCCAGTACATGGCGCTCGACCTCGACCCCGACCGGGTACGGCAGGCCGCAGCCGCAGGCGATTCGGTGGTGTTCGGTGATGCAGTGCGGCTCCAGGCCCTGATGGCCGCCGGGCTGGCCCGGGCCAGCGCCGTGGTGGTAACTTATCTCGACACAGCCAGCGCCCTCAAAGTGCTGGCCAACACACGCGCCCACGCGCCGACCGTGCCGGTGATTGTGCGGACGGTAGACGACCACGACCTGGAAAAACTCCAGGCAGCCGGCGCGACAGAGGTCGTGCCGGAGGCCATCGAAGGCAGCCTGATGCTGGCCAGCCATGCGTTGGCGCTGGTGGGGGTGCCCATGCGCCGTGTGATCCGCGTCGTGCAGGATCAACGTGACGCCCGGTACAACCTGCTGCGAGGCTACTTTCGCGGCGCCGACGACGACACCGTGAACGAGCTCGAGCAGGAGCGCCTGTCAAACGTCACATTGCCGCTGGGCACCAGGTCTGCCGGGAAACCCCTGGGTGCGGTGGCACTGGGCGCCGGCGGCGTGCGTGTGGTCAGCCTGCGCCGCAGCAATGGCAAGGCCGTGGCCGCGCATGACGAAACATTGCTGGAGGGCGGGGATACGCTGGTGCTGTCAGGCAAGCCCGAGGCATTGGCCATGGCCGAAGAGAAGCTCCTGCGCGGCCGTATCAACTGAGCAGGGGGCCGCCCGTCGCGTGAAGCGTTCGGCGCAGGCACTGACGGCACAATATGGGCGCCACCCACCCCTGGACACGCCATGCCTGACCTGCACAGCCTCACTCACCAGACCGTCGGCCAGTACCTGAAGAACCATATCCGCACCGTGCCCGACTGGCCGGCCCCCGGCGTGCAGTTTCGCGACATCACGCCGCTGCTGCAGAACCCCAAGGTCTTTCGCGTGCTGATCGACGCTTTTGTGCACCGCTACATGGACGGCAAGCTCCGTCCCGACATCGTGGCAGGGCTGGATGCGCGCGGGTTCATCCTCGGCGCCGTCATCGCCTACGAGTTGAATGTTGGCTTTGTGCCGATACGCAAAAAAGGCAAACTGCCCTTCACGACCGTGCAGGAAACCTATGAGCTCGAATATGGAAGCGCCACCGTGGAGCTGCATACCGATGCGGTCAAACCCGGCGACCGGGTGCTGCTGATCGACGACCTGATCGCCACGGGCGGCACCATGATGGCCGGCAAGAAACTGCTGGAGAAGTTGGGCGCCACCGTCACCGAAGGTGCGGCGATTGTTGACCTGCCCGAACTCGGTGGGTCAGAAAAATTGCGGGCAGCAGGGCTGCCGCTGTTCACCTTGATCGACTTTTCGGGGCATTGAGCCGCCGGATGCAGTTCTGGAAACTGCCCGGAGAGAGCGGACTCAGCTATAACTTTTATAGCTGCTTGCGCCCGCTGCCATTGGGTTGAAGCCGATTTGTCTTAAATTTGAAGCTGCCTAGTTCAAATCGCCATACTGCGTGCTGCTCAGCGCTGGTGACGTGCTGAATTCCGGTGGCATTTCGGTGTCTTCAAAGCCCGTCAACAGGGTGTATGAACGTGAGCGCGGGCCGCTTTGCACTTTGACCCCTTTTTCCGGCGCAACTGCGGGGCCTTGTGCAGACGCAGCAACCAAAGCTTGTTTAAAGGCGGCAACCTCGTCGGCCTGGATAGGCTCATACCGTGGTGTTGCGGGTTTGACGGGCACGGGCGCGCGGGTTTCTACATTGGCTTCAGCGTGTGCTACTACGGGTGCATGTACAACGGGTGCTGGTACAACAGGTGCTTGCACGGCCTGCGGTGGCGTCGGGGCCTGTTTGACCACGACCGCCATTTCCTCCAGACGCCAGTACACAGCGGGTACCGTGATCTCAAAGCGCGCTTTGGCGTGCTGTGTGATCGATGCCTCAATTCCACTCAATTGCTCGGACGTGCCGCCGAATGCTTTTGCCAGGTCCATCATGACCAGGAATTCATTGCCGCTCTGGTCGAGCGAAAGAACTTTGAATTTGTAGCTGGCCGAGAGCACGCCGGAGCGGGTCATGGCCTCACGAATTGCTACGTACAACTGCTCGCGGCGGGCGTGACGCTTGAGCTTGCCGGAATCGGCGGGAGCAGGTTGTTCGGGGGAGAGTCGCTGGGGTACGGACGCAGCGCCTTTGTCACGTGCGGCGGACGCGCGTCTTTGTTCGTCATTCGCAGCCGCACCGGCTTGCTGCGGTTTATCGGAAAACCAGTTTAAAAAAGACATGGGCAATGTTCTCGTGATGAATCTTTATTTTCCGTCAATGCACGGAGTGAATCTGTAAGCAATAGCGCAAACGGTTCAGCTGTTGTTTAGCAGCAAATCCTGTGGCCGACTTTATCGAAACACCCGTACAACTGTCTGGTAAAAAATCACGCCCGTCACGTTTTTGAGAACACCTGTGACGCCCGAAAGTATTACGGCAGGGAGTCAGTTGTCTGATGATGCCAATGGACCCGAGAAAGGGTCGACACTCAGGTCACCGCGACGCGCTTGGGACGGTTATAAAGTCGTTTGGCCATGACCGACCCCATTGCCATGGTCAGCTCCAATGCAATGGGGCTGTGGCGGTTTGCCAGCTCAAGGAACCGCATCGGGGTGAGGCACCAAAGCTTGCAGGGTGTAGACGCATGGACCGTGGCGCTACGCGGCATGTGCGAGAAGAACGCGCCTTCACCGAGCACGGTACCTGCACCCACCAGTGCCATTCGCACGCGGGCTTTTTCATCTTCGTAATGAACGCTCAGCGTGCCGCTTTCCACAAAATACAGCGTGCGATCCAGCGCGCCCTGTTCCATCAGCACCTGGCCACTGTTGAGGGCGAAAGGCTGCATGTAGCTGGCCAGGATGTCCCAATGCGGCTGGTTGAATTGACAGCGCAATGCGTCACTGGCGTGGCAGTGAAGAATTGCTTGGGCAAGGCCCTGAATGTCAAAACGGATGGCGGCAGGTAGTGGAGCGTTCATAGTGGGACGGAAGATACCTTCGCACTACACGGCCCGCAAGAGATGTTAACGGCCCCTTACACCTGATACAGGAAATCCGGAGTTGTAATTTCCCCTCGACAGAAGGCCTTTTTTGACCGTTTTGGTGCGTTTTTCGCGGCATGGCGCCGCTTGTCCCCAGACGGGGCCCGCCTGTCGCCGGTTTACTACTTTCCAATACAGAATCTGGAAAAAATTTCGCCCAACAAGTCGTCCGGTGTGAACGCACCGGTGATCTCGCTGAGGTGAAGTTGCGCCTGGCGCAAATCTTCGGCCAGCAGGTCCAGGGCAGGGTGCCCCGCGCGAATCTGCGCATGGGCTCTCCCGAGTTGTTCGGCGACCTGCTGCAGGGCACGCACGTGGCGTTCGCGGGCCATGAACACACCTTCAGGTGCGGCCTGCCAGCCCACGACGTGCAGCAGTTGCCTGCGCAGCGCCTGCAGGCCGTCGCCGGTTTTGGCGGAGATCAGAACACCGCCGCTGATGGTGCCCAGCACGTCCGCGCCAGCCGCGTCCGACTTGTTCCAGACGTCGATGATGGGCGTGTTGCGCGGCAGTTCACGGCTCAATACTTCTGCGATGTGTGCGTCGGCGGCCAGGTAATCGGCGGCATGCCGGGTCAGGTCATGCAGGAAGAGCACCGCGTCGGCACTGGCGATTTCAGCCCACGCGCGTTCGACGCCGATTTTTTCCACTTCGTCGAGTGCCTCGCGCAGGCCAGCGGTGTCCACCACATGCAGCGGCACGCCTTCAATCTGGATCAGCTGCGAAACCTTGTCGCGTGTGGTGCCGGCAATCGGGGTAACGATGGCGAGTTCAGCACCGGCCAGCGCATTGAGCAGCGAACTTTTGCCGGCGTTCGGCTGGCCTGCGATCACCACCTTGATGCCTTCGCGCAGCAAGGCGCCCTGCACTGCGCGCTGCATCACGCCGGCCAGCGTCACCTGCAGGCGCTCAAGCTGGCCCTGTGCGTCTGCCTTCTGCAGGAAGTCGATGTCTTCCTCCGGGAAGTCCAGCGTGGCTTCGACCAGCATGCGCAGATGGATCAGCTGCTCCAGCAGCGTGTTGACCGCCAGCGAGAATTCACCCGACATTGAACGTGCGGCCGATCGCGCCGCGGTTTCCGTGCTCGCGTCGATCAGGTCGGCAATCGCCTCAGCCTGCGCCAGGTCGATCTTGTCGTTGAGGAAGGCACGTTCGGTGAACTCGCCCGGCTGCGCCACGCGCAGCCCCGGTACGGCCGCTGAGCCTGTCACCGGGTTGAGTGCCGCACCGGCCTCAAGGCATCGCGCCAGTAACAGCTGCAGCACGACAGGGCCGCCGTGCGCTTGCAGCTCCAGCACGTCTTCGCCGGTATAGGAATGCGGCGCGGGGAAATGCAGGGCGAGGCCCTGGTCAATGGCTACGCCTTGCGCATCCCTGAAGGGTAGGTAGGTCGCCTGACGCGGTTGAAGCTGGCGGCCGCAAATCGCCTCCATGACGGGCGCGATGTGCTTGCCGGACACCCGCACAATGCCCACCGCACCGCGCCCGGGCGCGGTGGCGATGGCAACGATGGGGTCGTGATGTCGGGCCAGCATGGTGGTAGATGTTAAGGGGCAAACCGGATATTGGCGCCTGGGTAAGAAGCGCCGCCGCCAAAGCCGGTTTCCCAAGAAAAAGGGCCGCGAAGCGGCCCAATTTTTATTCCGTGTCCGCCTTATTTGAACTTCGGCAGGTTGAACTGCGGCGGCACACCCATGCGAGTGTTAATGACCCACTGCTGGGTGATGGACAGTATGTTGTTGGTGATCCAGTACAGCACCAGGCCGGCCGGGAAGGCGAAGAACATCACGCTGAAGATCAGTGGCATAAACCACATCAGCTTGGCCTGCATCGGATCGGGCGGAGCGGGATTGAGCGCCGTCTGCAGCAGCGTTGTCAGTGTCATGAGCACCGGCAGAATGTAGAACGGATCCTTGGCAGAGAGATCGGTGATCCACAAGATCCAAGGCGCATTACGCATTTCCACGCTGGACAGCAGCACCCAGTAAAGCGCAATGAACACCGGGATCTGGATCATGATGGGGAAGCAGCCGCCCATCGGGTTGACCTTTTCTTCCTTGTAGATTTTCATCATCGCCTGCTGCATTTCCTGCGGCTTGTCCTTCAGGCGCTCCCGCATTTCCATGATCTTCGGATTGATCGCCTTCATCTTGGCCATGCTGGCATACGCTTTGGCATTGAGCCAGTAGAACGCGATTTTCAGCAGCAGCACCAGCGCCACGATGGACCAGCCCCAGTTGTGGATAAAGCTGTGCAGCTTGTCGAGCAGCCAGTACAAGGGCTTGGCCAGGATTTTCAGGTAGCCATAGTCCTTGACCAGTTCCAGCCCTGGTGCGATGGCCTCCAGGGTTTTTTCTTCCTGCGGGCCGATAAAGAATTTCGAGTCAATGGATTTGGTCGCGCCGGGCGCGATCGCGTCCAGCGGCGTGATCATGCCGACGGCGTAGAGATTGGTGTCGACCTTGCGGAAGAACAGGTCGCGCTTGATGCCGTCGCCCAGAATCCAGGCCGAGGCAAAGTAATGCTGCACCATGGCCGCATACCCATCATTCGACTGCTTCTCGACGTCAACCTTGTTGTTTTCGATCTCCTTGAACTCGACTTTCTGGTACTTCTTGGCATCGGTGTATATCGCCGGACCGGTGAAAGTGGAATAGAAGGAAGACTCTCCGGGCGGCTTGTTGCCGTCGCGCACGAGCTGCAAGTACAGCTGCGGCGAAATGGCGGCCGTGCCAGTGTTAATGACGTCGTGGCGCACGGCGATGTCATAGGCGCCGCGCTTAAGGGTATAGATTTTGACCAGCTTCACACCGCCGACGTCGGCGGACTCGAACTTGACTTGCAGCTCATTCAACCCTTCCTTCAGCGAACGCTCGCCAGGGACGACCGTCATCAGGGTCTTGTGCGTGGGGAGGCTGCCGCCGCCGATCAGGCCGGTCTGAGCCACGTAAACGCGGTTGGCGCTTTCGTCGAGCAACACAAAATCTTGGTCCTTGTGATCCTGGTCTTTGTATTTGGCAAAAGCCGAGTGCACAAGCGTGCCGCCTTCGCTGTCAAAGGTCAGCGTGAGCACGTCGGTGTTCACCACCACGCGCTCCTTGGTGGCCGCGGCGGCGATGACTGGGGCACCTATGGGCACAGCGCCAGGCGTTGCCGGCGATGCACTGGCCGCCTGAGGCGTGGGCACCGAAGAAGCGGCCGCGCCGGCGACTGGTGCAGACGCAGGTGCCCCAGCGGCCGGCGCCTTGGCGCTTTGCGTGGCTGACGGGAAAAAGGTCGCCTTGTGGCCGTTATATACCTGCCACTGGTCCCACAAAAGGACCATGGAAAAACCAAAAATCACCCACAGGATGGTGCGGCGGATGTCGTTCATGACGGCGTCTTTTTAGAAGGGGTGGAGGCCACAGGGGTGGCCAGGCGGGAAAAGAGGGGAACAGGCGGCACCGGGTCGTGCCCGCCATCGCACCAGGGATGGCAGCGTACCAGCCGGCGCAAGGTGAGGTAGCTGCCGACTGTTGCGCCGTGCTGCTGCAGGGCCTGCAGTGAATAGGCGGAACACGTCGGCTCAAACCGGCAGGCTGAGCCCAGCCATGGGCTGAGCAACAAGCGATAGCCTTTGACCAGGCCGATCAGCAGGGTTTGCGGCAAACGGAAAAGAGGTGCCAGTGCAGCAAAAACGGAGCTCATGGCGCCTTGGCTCCTGCCTGCATCAGCGCCAGCACTTCGGTGCGTACCGCCAGCTTGAGCTGCTCGGACG
>NZ_JBFUAZ010000126.1:0-8576 GCF_056406035.1 Polaromonas sp. P1_E1_2
GCCCCCGCGGCCCCCACTGGTGAAATACGCCCACTGGTTACGCCGCCGAACTCTTCATGCAAGCATAAGCCGCAGGACCGACTTTGCCGGACTGCAGGCGAGCGGCCTCCGAGCCTGCCTGCGCAGGCTCGGACGGGCGACAGAGGCGAAGCGTCTCGCGAGCTGCGGCCTGCAAGGCCTCGCGACCCACACGCAGTGGAGGAGCGTGGGGGCTCCACCCCTTACAAGGTCCTGTCACCCAGCGTGAAATAGAACGTGGCGCCTTGCCCGAGGGATGACTGGGCCCAGACCTTCCCGCCATGCCGTGCCACGATGCGGTGCACCGTGGCGAGGCCAATGCCGGTGCCGGCAAATTCCGACAGCGAATGCAGGCGCTGGAACGCGCCAAACAGCTTCTCCGCGTAGGCCATGTCGAAGCCGGCACCCTTGTCCTGGACAAAATACACCGTCTCCCCGTCTTCGCCGACCTCATGGCCGAAGGTGATTTCGGTGCGCTCCTGGTTGGCGCTGAATTTCCAGGCGTTGCCCAGCAGGTTGTCCAGCAACTGCATGAGCAGGCGCGGGTCACCCTGCCCCGTCAGGCCCGCTTCAACATGGAGCGCCACCGGCCTTTCGGGCTCGCGTTCACGGTAGCCGTCAAGGATGCCCTGGACCAGTGCGCTGAGGTCGACCGGCTCCCAACGCAGGCTTGAGCGCGACACCTGTGCCAGCGTCAACATCGCATCGATCAATTCCCCCATCTGCCCCACCCCGGCCCGTATGCGCGCCAGGTAATGCCGGCTGCGCTCCGACAGCGGTGTGCTGTCGGACTTGTTCATGGCACGCTGCAGCAGGTCGCTGAATCCGTCAATGGCACTTAGCGGGCTGCGCAGGTCATGGGATACGGAATAAGAAAATGCCTCCAGTTGTTTGTTGGCAAATTCGAGTTGCGCGGTGCGTTGCTGCACGCGCTCTTCCAGGCTGGCGTTGAGCCGCAATATCTCCTCGCGCGCACGCCTGCGTTCGCGGATATCGGTGTTGATGCCGAGCACCCCGTTAACCTTGCCTTCTTCGTCGCGCACCACCGTCCAGCGTGCTTCGATGGCCACCGTTGAGCCATCCCTGGCGCGCTGCTCCAGTTCACCGGTCCAGTCCCCTTCATTGGCCAGCGTGCGGGCCATGGCGCCCACAAGCACCTGGGGATCCTCGTACATGAACTCTTCCATCGATTTGCCCAGCACTTCTTCGGCTGTCCATCCGTAAAGGCGTTCGGCACCCTTGTTCCAGAAACGTATGGTCCGGTCCAGGTTGCGGACCATGATGGCGTCCTGGGCCCTGTCCAGCAGCGAAGCCTGTTCGTGCAGCTTGACTGCCGCCTGGCGTGCGGCCTCCTGGCTGCGCTGGCGCTCCAGGCGTTCACGCAGGCTGACGATGCCGAACGCCAGGTTGTCGGCAAGCTCCTGCAGAAGTTTGACCTCTTCAGCGGTGAACTGCTGCGGCTCAGCCGAATAAAGGCATAGCACGCCGAAACTGCTGGACCCTTCGCGCAAAGGCAGGCAAACCGCGCTCTGGTAGCCCCGCTTCATGGCATCGGCCTGCCAGTAAAAATGATTGTCGGCCCGGCTGATGTCGCTTTGCTGGGGCAGCCCGGTGCGAATGGCCTGGCCCGCGGGGCCCTGGCCCGTAACCTGGTCATCACGCCAGGTCAGGCGGATCACCGTCAGGTACCCGCCCTCGTTACCGGCGTGCACCATGGGCTGTATGGTGCGCGCTTCGTCGTTCTGTGCATACCCCACCCAGGCCATGCGGTAGCTGCCCACATCGACGGCGACACGACAGACTTCGGCCAACAGGGCCTCCTCGTCTTCAATCCGGTTGATGGCGATGCTGGACTGGCTCAGCATCTGCAGGGCCCGGTTGGTGTTTGCGAGCGCCAGGTCGGCAAGCTTGCGGTCGGTAATGTCGCGGGCGGTGCCCACCACACGCTCGAGGACACCCGACGCATCGAGCACCGGATAGGAGTGGTCGCGTATCCACCGGAGCTTGCCGTCCGCGGACAGGATGCGGTATTCGATGTCGGAGGATTCGCCAGTGCGGTTGCGCTTCCTGGCGAGCTTCAGCAAAGGCTGATCCTCCGGCAGCGCAGCGTCGGCATATGACAGGGGGTTGGCATACAGGCTCTCACGGCTGCGGCCCCACACCTTCTCATAGCCGGGGCTGATATAGAGAAGTTGGCCGGAGCGGGGATCCACGTTGTAAAAAACGTCGTTGATGTTTTCTGCAAGTTCACGAAAACGCGCTTCGCTGCTGACCAGCGCCGCCTCGGCGCGGGCACGTACCAGCGCAATACCGGCTAGCCGCGCCGCAGTGTCGATCAGTTCCAGATCTTGCGGTTGGGGTACACATGGATAGCGGTGGTAGATGGCAAATGTTGCCAGCGGCTCGCCGTCGGTCGAAACCACAGGGTGGGACCAGCAGGCGCGCAGGCCATGCGCGAGCAATATCTCCCGGTAGTCCTTCATCAGCGGGTCGAGCTGGGTGTCTTCCACCACGACCATCTCGTTGCGAAACGCCGCGGTACCGCAGGCACCCACCCCTTCACCTACCGGCAGGCCTTCAATGGCCTGGTTGTAGCTGTCCGGCAGGCTGGGCGCTGCACCCAGGCGCAGGTGTTGCCCGTCCAGCAGCAGGATCGAGCACAGGCTGTCCGGGGAACTCGTCTCAATTAATTGCACCACGGCCTCGAGCGAGCGCTGCAGGGGCGCGCTCCCGGCAATCAGCGCCAATACCTGTTCCTGCGCCAGGGCAAAATCCTCCGCGGCCTTGACCTTGGTAATGTCATTGAACACCGCGACGCCGCCCACCAGCGTGCCGGCGTCATCCTGCAAGGGCCGCGTGCTCATCCTGAGTACCCGGTCTTCGGCGCCGGGCCTGCGAAATACCAGGTCCCAGTTGTCGATACTGATGCCGCGCGTTGCGCGCGCCAGCGGCCGCTCCGACGCCGGCAAGGGGGTTTTTCCGTCGAGCGTCAGCAGCTCGTGGTCGCGGCGCCAGTCCTCGACCCGCACGCCGGGGCCTGGCGCTACGCCAAAGAGCTTGCGAGCCGTCGCGTTAAACACCAGGAAACGACCTTCGGTGTCCGCCGCGATTACACCTTCACTCATGCTGTTGAGAATGAGATCGAGCAAGGAGCGCTCCTTGTCCACGCGGCTGAGCACGGCATCAAGCTCCTCCTGGCGCGCCTGAAGGGAGCCAGCCATGCGATTGAAGGTCTGCCCAATGTCGCCAAGCTCCCCCTGGTACAACGGACCCAGCCTGACACGCGCCCCCAGATTGCCCTCTGCAACCTCATTGGCTTCTTTCAGGATCGCCTTGGCCGGGTTGACGATCAGGCGGTTGCCCATCCACCATGCACAGGCTGCACTTGCCACGGCCATGGCGAGCAAAGCCGCCAGCTCCGAAAGCAGGTTGTCGCGGCTTTCTGCGCCGATGATTTCCTGCGGGACACTGACTGCCACAAATAGCCCATCGCGGCCTTCGACGGAAACCGGCGCAAAAGCGTAGACCCGCTGGCTTCCCTGCGCATCAGGTGCATGCAGCACACCCAGGTGACGCGTTTGCACGCCCTGGCGCACGGCGGCGTCCGGGTGCTGTCGGCCCAGCCAGGAAGGTGCCTGCGGGGAAACGGCCAGCACCACGCCGTCCCGGTCAAGCACCGTCAGCCTTGCGCCCGACATCATGGAGGCGGCGGTCAAAGGCTCTGCGAGGGCCTTCAGGCCCAGGGAGGCAAAGGCCACGCCCCCCATGGCGCCGGAATCGGTGTGGATCGGTATGGCGAAGATCAGGCCCGGCAGGCCACTGCTGCGGCCAATGCCGTAGGTCCCAATGGCAAAACGCTGGCCGGTCATGATCTGCAGGAAAAATGGCCGGTCATCTTCCTGGATACTGCCGGCGGGAAGGCCCAGTGAGCTGCAGACCAGCCGGCCGTCCGGCGCAACAACGCCCACATGGGTGAACTCGGGGTGCTCCCGATGGATGTTTTTCAGCTGTTGCCCGCACAGTCCAGGCTCGTGGCTCTTGATATGAGGCGCACTGGCCAGGCCGTTGAGAAGCTCATGCACCTTGTCCACCGTGCGATGCTGGTGTGTGGCGAGCAGCGCGACCTGGGCCTGCAGGTCAACCTGTGCATGCTCCAGCGCAGTGCGGCGGCCTTGTTCGGCGTAATACGCGAGCAAGCCGAACAGCGGGAGCAGCGCGAGCAGCACCAGCAAAACCAGACGGGTACGCAGCCCCAGCCATCCCAGCATTCGTTACCTCGTGCCTTTCACTGCAATGCAGCGCCAAGCGCGCATCAGGTCACAGTGTGCGGAAGCCAGTGCCTTTTGTAAATGGGACTACTCCCTTACCTGCCTTTGTCAGCGAGTGAAACAGCGACTAGCGCATGGCTGCCCCGGTGTTCCCGGTCGGCCGCCAGCCGTGCACAGCCATTACGCGGTGCGCGCCTCTTTTCGTGCGATCAGGTCACCAACGACTGCGCTGCAGACTGCTTGAGTGCAGCGGTGAGCGCATCCAGCACTTCGGACTCCAGGTTCCAGCAATGCCAGTAGAGCTGGATGGGCAGGGTGTAGCTGGACGCCACGTTGACGAGCTGGCCTGTGTCAATCAGTCCTTGCGCCAGCAGGCGCGGCACCACGCTGACGCCCCAGCCCGCCAGCACAGCCCTGACCATGCCTTCCGATGACGGCACAAAGAGCTGGTTGAGGGTGACGCGCTTGAGCCCGAAAGCTTTGCCGACGAAATCGACCGGCAGCTCATCCTTGCGGTTGAACGCAATAAAAGGCACATCGCGAAAGTTGTATTGCGTCAAGGCGGGCGCGTTCTGTTTGCCGCCAGGGCCCTCGCCCAGGCCAAGCCGTTTTTGCGCAAAGCCCGGCGTAGCCACCGCGATGTACTGCATCGCGCCCAGCGKTTCCACCTTGCAGCCGCGCAGTGCCTGCTTGAGTGTGGTGACGCAGCCCAGCACCTGGCCTTCACGCAGCCACTCGTGGGTGAAGTTCTGGTCGTCGTGGATGATCTCCATGGGCAGGCCCTGCTGCGCCAGGTCGGTCAGCGCCGGCAGGGCCCAGGTGGCGATGCTGTCGGCATTGATGGCGATGGAAATGCGCTCTTCCTCACGCGCACCGCCAAGCGAGCTGGGCGCCAGCTCTTTCAGGTCGCGCTCAAGGTCGGCACGCAGCAGGCGCAGCATCTTGGTGTGTTTCAGCAACAGCTGGYCGGCTGAAGTAGGTTTGAGCGGCCTGCTGCGCACGATCAGCACGGTCCCGACCTGGGCCTCCAGTGCACGCAGGCGCTGCGACACAGCCGACTGCGTGATCGACAGGCGCTGGGCCGCCCGCTCAAAGCCGCCCTCTTCCACGATGGCTGCCAGGCATTCGAGCGCATCCGGATCAAAAGTGCTCATGCAGAGCCTCCTTTGTATTAGTTGTTCTGATGTTTTCACTGATAGTTTAATTTTTCTATTAATTGAAAGCAACATCCTTCACACTTGAAAGCTGTAAAGGGGCTTGTATGAAAGTAGTGGTTTTGGGAGCGGGAATCATCGGCGTCAGCACCGCCTGGCACCTGCTGGAGCGCGGCCATGAGGTGACTGTGGTGGACCGGCAGCCCGGAGCCGCCCTGGAAACCAGTTTTGGCAATGCCGCGCAGATTTCGGTCAGCTATTGCGAACCCTGGGCCAACAAGGACGCCCCCCTGAAGGCCCTGAAATGGATGTTTCGCAACGACGCCCCCCTGCTGTTCCGGCCACAATTGCCCTTCGGCGATGRCTGGCAGCAATGGCGCTGGGGCCTGCAGTTTCTGTCGCAATGCAACGACGCCGCGTTTGAGCGCAACGTGCAGCAGCTGGTGGCACTCGGCGCTTACAGCCATATCGCGCTCAAGGAGGTGGTCAGGACCACCGGCATTGAATACAACCGGCTGGAGCGCGGCATCGCGCACTACTACACCGACCGGAAGTCGTTCGATACCGCCGGTGAAGCGGCGGCGCTGATGCAGAAGTACGGCGTGGCGCGTCGCGTGGTGAGCACGGCCCAGTTGCTGGGCATAGAGCCGGCCTTCAAGTCATTTGYGCACCGCATCGTGGGAGGCACTTATACCGCCAGCGACGAAAGCGGCGACGCGCGCGTCTTCACCCAGGCGCTGGCACAGCGCTGCGCCGACAAGGGCGTACGCTTTCTCTACGAACACAATATCGAAGGACTGGAAAAGTCCGGTGGAGCGGTCCAGTCGGTCGCCGTCCGGGCACGCACCGTGCCGGGCAGCAGTGAGAGTCCCGTCATGAAACTCAAGGCCGACGAGATCGTGGTGGCTTGCGGTTCGTACACGGCGCCGCTGTTGCGCTCGGTGGGCGTTGACCTGCCGATCTATCCGGGCAAAGGCTACAGCGCCACCTTCAAGCTGCTCAAGCCGGAACTTGCGCCCTTCGTCAGCACCATTGACGACGAGGTCAAATGTGCCATGAGCCGCCTCGGCGATCACTTGCGCGTGGCCGGCACCATCGAAGTCGGTGGCTATGACCTTTCGCTGGACACCCCGCTGGCCAGGGCGCGCTGCAAAATGCTGGCCGACCGCATCGAAGAAGTGCTGCCAGGCGTGTGCGACACCCGCCTTGAAGCGCAGGGCGGTACACCGAATTTCTGGACCGGCCTGCGTCCCGCCACTCCCACCAACATTCCCTACATCGGCAAGACCAAAGTCGGCCGCCTGTGGGTGAATGCCGGGCACGGCACATTGGGCTGGACGCATGGCGCCGGGTCTGGCAAGGCCATGGCCGAGCTGATCTGCGGGGAGGTCCCGGCCATGGATTTCGGTTTTTACGGGCTGGCCCGCGCGCGCGGCCGCCTGGAGCCTGAAACCGCCTGATCCACGCCTGCCTGTTCAGGCCGCATGCTGGTCCAGCGTGCGTTGTGCGTGGTCGCGCAGCGCGGTGCGCAGCGCAGGCGGCTCCTGGATTTCGAAAGCAAATGGCAACCGCGAAAGCTGTCTGGCGAACCACGGGATGTGGTCGGTCTGGCTGTGCAGCAGCACGCCTTCGTCACTGGGCTGGAACACGCCAATGCTGTCGGGGAGTTCCATTTGCGCCGTCTGCAAATCGGTGTGCAGCAACAGGCGCACGGTGTTTGTGCGCGGCATGGTGGCCAGCCCCAGGACGAGATGCTGCGCTGCATTGAAATCTGCCGGCGGCGTGAACACCACATTGAGCGGCCGGACTTCCTGCACACGGTCCAGGCGGAATGAGCGCAGCGCCCCGCGCAGATGGCACCAGCCCACCACGTACCAGCGGCCGCGGCGAAATGCCAGGCCATAGGCGTCAAAGTCTCGCTCGGTGACATCGTCGTCGGCTGAACGGTACGCCATGTGCACACGCTGCCAGCCATGCGCTGCGGTGCTCAAGGCCAGCAACGCCGTGTTGTCGCCGGGGGCCACCGCATGGCGCATGTCGAGCGTCACTGTTTCACCGAGCGCTCGGACGCGGTTTTTCAGCTGGTACGGCATCACGCGCTCCAGCTTGGCCTGCGCGCTTTCCGCGGCAGGCGCTGCCTCAGCCAGCCCCAGGCCGCGCGCGGCAAGCAGGCCCAGCGACAGGGCCAGCGCTTCGTCGTCGGTGAACATCATCGGCGGCAGCTTGAAGCCGGCGATCAGGCTGTAGCACCCGTAGCGGCCACGCTCGGCCACCACCGGAATGCCCAGGTCTTCCAGCTTGGCGATGTAGCGGCGCAGGGTGCGGCCATCCACCTGCAGCCGCCGTGCCAGCTCGGCACCGCTCAGCCGGCCGTGGGACTGCAGCAGTTCCAGGACGGTGAGCACGCGCGTGGTGGGGGAGTACATGGTGAAAAAGTCTAACGCTTAATTAGGGCTGAAACAGCCCTATTAMCTTTTTAGACTGGTTTTCACATATCCACTGCGGTGCCACATGCACTTCAAGCCATGACCACCACCCTGACTCACACACCGGAGCTTGCCGAGCTCACCGACGGGCGCCACGATTTCAATTTCATTACCGGGCGTTGGCTGGTCAGCAACAAGCGTCTGCGCCGGCGACTGGAGGGCTGTACCGACTGGGAAAGTTTCGAAGCCGTGCAGGACGGCGCGCTGCTGCTGGGCGGGCTCGGCAACATGAACGACCTCGTCACCGAAAACAAGGAAACCATCGGCATGGCCTTGCGGTTTTTCAATCCGCAAACGCGGTTGTGGAGCATTTACTGGGTCAGCCAGAACAACGGCTTGCTGCAGCCGCCGGTGACCGGCTCGTTTGCCGGCGGCATAGGCCGGTTTGAGGGAAACGACAGCCATGAAGGCCGGCCCGTGCGGGTTCGTTTCACCTGGTCCGGCATCACACCTACCTACGCCCGCTGGGAACAGGCCTTTTCGGAAGACGACGGCCGCCACTGGGAAACCAACTGGGTGATGAGCCTGTCACGCCCCGCTYACCACGCGGTACACCGCTAGAAAAAACAGGCTCGTTGATGGACCACTTCGCACACCTCTGGCTGTTTTTTCTCATGGTGCTGGGCATCATCATCCTGCCCGGCATGGAC